>JBKBXU010000062.1:0-17033 GCA_046313675.1 Cytophagaceae bacterium | reverse complement strand
GAAAACCGCCTCCTAAATTTTAGGGATATCCTTGAAGATGTTAAAGAGGAGAACAGCGGAGGTAATTCCTCCTGGGGAAAAATCACATTGGGCATACTCACAGTCGCTGCCATTTCTACAGGTGTTTTTCTTTCTCAAAATAATACTCCAAATGAGATCGTAACTGCTGAAGAACCGGGTTTATCCATAAGCAATTCTCCAATTGCAAAACAGGAATCCATAGTTGAGCTTGCAAACGAACCTTTAGAACAACCTTTAGTTAAAACTCCGAGTATTACAAAAAGTGAGCAGGCAAACAATCCGAAAGCAGGAACACTTAAATCTTCTGTTCAGGCGGACAGTTTGCCTCATAAGGAAAGCAAGGAAAAGACAAAAGAAGAATTGCTTCCAGTCTTAAATAAAAAACTTGAAAAGGAAGACAACATCCAAGGCAAACCCGAGGAAGTAATCGTGAACAAAATCAACCGGTGTGATACAATTAAACTTTCCGCAGTTTACACCACTGAAGCTGCTTGTCCCGGAGAAGACAATGGGGCTGTTAGCCTCATCAAATATACTGGTGGGAAAGAGCCTTATGCTGTGGAGTTGCAGGATTATGCAGGCAATGCAATAGCTCTTTCAAATTTGAAGTCCGGGAAATATTCTCTTTCCATCAGCGATGCGTTTAACTGTCGCTCAAAACAGGTTCTGGAAATCCCTGAAAAAGCCTGTACCAAAGATTTTTCGTTCAACCCATTCTTTGGCGAAGAATGGGCAATTCCTGTTAACAAGAGTGGAGGTTTTTTGCGCATTTTTGATCAGGCAGGAAATTCTTGCTTTGAAAAACAAATCCTTTCCGAAACTTCCCTATCTTGGAACGGCCAGTGTAAAGATGGAAACATAAAGGCCGGATATTATATATTTGTTATTAAGAATAACGACGGATCACTTCAAGAAGGTAGTGTAACGATTGTTCGATAATGAGGAGGTTTAAATTACATATCACAATAATTTTTCTAACACTAGCAAGCTTAGTGTCTTATGGACAAACGGTGCCTATTGCAGATCCGGTATTTCTTGATTTTCTGAAGTTGCATTATGCACATACCATCACTGAAAATGATGAATTGATAATTTCAGAAGCAGCCACTGTCACAGGCTCCTTCAACGGGTATAACCAGGGGTTTTCCAACGTTGAGGGCATACAATACTTTACCAATCTGGAGCGCCTGTATCTGACAGATAACAACCTGACCAGCGTGCCGGATCTGTCCGGCTTAAGCAGTTTAAGGGTGCTCAACCTAAGCACCAATCAACTTACTACCCTGCCTGCGATCAACACAATGACCAACTTGAGGGAGTTTTATGCCTATGAAAACATGTTGACGCAACTCCCGGATTTTTCACAAAATTCATTGTTAAGATTTATAGCAGTATACGATAATCAACTGACTTCTTTACCAGACTTATCGAACCTAAGCAGTCTGATAGGATTGGAAGTTGGCAACAACCGTCTTACATCTTTTCCTGAGTTAAACAACCTGACCAGCCTACGCCTACTGTACTTTTGGAATAATGAAATAAGCGAATTGCCACCATTAAACAACCTGCTTGAATTAAGGGAAATCTATGCGTCGAGCAACCAATTATACCTGCTTCCCGACTTTTCCGCTAACATCAATTTATCTTTGGTTGTGTTTGACAACAACCGTCTCAATTCCTTGCCTGGTATCACCAACTTGAACAACCTTACCGATGTTAGAATTAGCGCAAACCATTTTTCCTTCAGCTACCTCTCCTACCTGGCTGAAAATATTGCTGATTTTGAAACCATCTTTTCGTATAGTCCTCAAAAAGATTTGGAAACGGGTACGTCCATCTTTGTCAGAGAAGGAGAATCATTCACAATAGAAACAAATGTCGACACTGATTTAGAAGGGGTAAGCTATGAATGGCTGTTAGGAAATCGTATTTTGAGAAATTCACACACTGACAGGCTAACTGTCCATAATGTTGAGAACCGACATGCAGGAGATTACTATTGCCGCCTGTACCATCCTGATTTTCCATCATTGGTTTTAGTCACCACACCCTATACTGTTCGCGTTGCATCCTGCATGGACATTTCTGGTTTGCAATATGAGGCATTTCCAATTAGCTGTCTTAAACCTGGTAGCCTGAGCATTGACCCTTCTTCCGTTCTCCTTGCTCAAAATCCGGTATTTGAGTTAAAAGCAGCCTACTCTGGAAACATCATTCGCTCAACTGATGGAAACTTCCCAAGGCTGAATGAGCCTAATTACACCCTTACAATTTCCACTTCTGAAATTTGCAAAAAAACCTACCCGGATCAAATCAGAATACCTGTGGAAGAGTGTGAGGAAGCATTAATTACACCAGACGGAGATGGCCAAAACGACACCTACTTGTTCAATCAAACAGGTACCGTAGCTATTTATGACAAAAACGGGAGTCTTGTAAAGAGTATGAGCATTCCCAATGAATGGGATGGTTCAGGCCTTTCAGGAAAAGTACGGCCTGGTTATTATGTTGCAAATATCAACGACGGAGAAGAATTTATTCGTATTTCAGTTATTTACTAAACCTTTCTTTCTATACGAAAATCACAATTTCAAAGCGGAAGGCCCACTTCCACTGTATGGAATAATCGGAAAAACCTGCCGCTTCTATTATCCTTTGTAATTCCTGCCTTCTAAAGGCCCTCTGAACAGACACACAGGCATCGTGTTTGACCATGTAGGATTTAGAAAACACCCCGGTTATCCACTTAATAGAGTAATAAGCAAACCAATGCCGGTGAAGATCGTTGATCACAATAGCCTTTCTGGCCTGCTTGCCGAATTGTTGTAACATTGCTATAAGCTGTTCATCCGTAAAATGATGGCAAAAAAGGGTTGAAGTAATCAGATCAAATGTCTCATTCGAAAACTCCGGAGAAAATATGTCCTTACACATATAATGTATTTCCGGAAACGCTGAGGTATTTTCTTCTGCATACCGGATGATGTCAGGATTAGCATCTATTCCGGTTAAGCTAACGTCAAGCCCCCGCTTTCCGGCCCAAAGGGAAATTAATTTCAACAAGTCTCCTCCTCCGCAACCAACATCCGCAATGGTTATCTTTCCTTCCAGAGGCCGCTTTTTATGCACCTTTTCAAGGCCGCTTTGAATAACGCCATTGCCACCAAGCCAGTCATTAATTATTTCCAGTTCTTTAAGCGTTTTATCAATGACCTCACCTGAGATGGATAAATCATCCATGATTTCGGCGGCATTAGATCTTTCCTTGAATTGCAGCATACGTTTTTTGTGTAGTAGTTACAGATGGCTCAGCAAGAACTGTTTTAAGAAGCATGGATTCAATGGTAAGTCCAGGGCCAAAGGCCAAACTAAGAACATTCTTACCCTGATCCCCCGGGATCAATTCGTTCAGCAACTCTTTCAGAACATACACTATGGTTGCAGAAGACATATTTCCATACTCCCTTAATACTTTGTAGGCAAATCTGTTGTCAGATGTTTCCATCTCCAATTCCTCTTCCAAAACTTCCAATATCCTTTTACCCCCGGGATGAATGGCAAAGTATGCGATGTCGGAAAGCCTGACTGAACCCTTGTTAAGAAGTATTGCCGTCAACTTTCCTATGCCCTTTTTTATCAGATCCGGGACATAGGACGACAGTTTCATTTCAAAGCTTAGCGGGCTTATTTCCCAAGTCATTTCTTCTATTCCTTCCGAAAGCATTTCACTGTAAGAAGATGTCATCTGAAGAGCATTCTGTCCATCTGAATGACCCTGAATAAGTGCTGCGGCAGCACCATCACCAAATAAGGCATTGGCAAGCAGGGTGTCCGTATCTTTTCCTGTTCTATAATGAATGGTACAAAGTTCCACACAAACCACAAGTACAACCGCTTCCGGGTCAGCCTGACAAATGGAACCGGCAACATTAAGGCCGTTGAAGGCTGCATAACAGCCCATAAAAGCAATATTTGTCCTTTTGGTGGACGTTGACATTTCAAGCCGGCGTATGATATCAATATCTAATCCGGGAGCATACATACCTGTACAACTCACTGTAATCAGGTGGGTAATATCGCTGAGGTCTTTGTTGGAATGATTTTCAAGACAGGATATTATAGCTTCAGCAGCTAATTCGGGGCCGTATTTTCTAAATAGTTGCAGTCGCTGACTAACATTAGGCTCCGGCTTCAGAAAAGGGGCATTCGGGAAAAATTCATACTCACCAAAGGGTCTCCCAAAATCAGGAATTACACTACTTCTGGACTTTATTCCGGACGCCCTGTAAAGCACCTGAAGTCGCCGCCTTTCATCCTGATCAAGGCCAGCCGATTTAGACATAAAGTCAGCAATACTGCCCTGAGGAAATGAATACACCGGCTTTGCTGTCCCTATAGAAGTTATATATCCAGGCATGTCTTTCTTTCTAAATAAAAAATAATAATGCATATTAAACCTTGAAGCCTATATTGTGTTTAAGAATAGAGCAAATATTTTTATGATCAGCAAATCAACTCTTCTCCACCTGAGGATTCCATTTTCTCTGTTTCTACTGCCATTCTTCTTATTTGCCATAAGTCAGGCCGAGCAGCTTCATTGGCCAAACCTGGTGCTGTCATTTATCATTATCCACCTTCTGTTTTATCCATGCAGCAATGGGTTTAATAGTTATTACGACAAAGACGAGGACAGTATCGGTGGTTTAAAGCACCCTCCCAAGGTTCAGAAAGAACTCCTTTGGGTATCTCTGGCTCTGTTTGCCCTTTCACTACTGCTAAGCCTTCTGGTTCGTTGGGAATTTGCACTTATGATTTTTTTTATAGGCCTTGCATCAAAAGCCTACAGCCACCCGGCCATTCGATTGAAAAAGTTTCCCTTCCTTGGTCTGTTGGTCGTTGCGCTCTTTCAGGGAAGCTATACATTCCTGATGTCTTTGTTGGCAATAAACAACCATGAGTTTGCAGGAATCCTTTCCTCAAAGCATCTTTTTGCATCCTCTCTATGCAGCATAATGCTGCTTGGTTCCTACCCAATGACACAAATTTACCAACATAAGGAAGATGCCCGAAGGGGCGATGTAACCATCAGCCGCATATTGGGAGTAAGAGGAACTTTCATTTGGACAGGTATTGTTTTTATGATGAGCACTTCCGGTTTTATTTGGTATTTCTCTCTTTACGCAGATGTATTAGCTATAGGGGTTTTCCTAATTTTACTGGTACCAACCCTGTTGTACTTCTTCCGCTGGGCCTGGTTTTGTTTCTCCGGAAAAAGAGCGGTTTGTTATGAATTTGTCATGCGCCTAAACCTGCTATCATCATTGGCATTTATCCTGTTTTTTATCTTTCTGATACTGCGAAAACTATAAAATGTGAATAAATTTAAGTGGCTTGAGATGCAAGTATATTGCAAAAAAATCCTAAATTTGAAGTTGTTTTATAGTTTTAAGGATGAAAGTTTCTACAGCCGAGCCTTTTCAGATTACCTACTCACTGCTACAACATGAATATTTAGGATACCTGTTCGAATCCTTTATGGTTCAGTTGGATCAGAATGGGAAACTTACGCTTAAACATCAAAATATTTCTTCAAAAAATGCGTCTGAATTCTCTTCAGGACTCGATGACAAAGACTATCGCCTGATTGAGTTAATGGACTCAATACAACAGGAAGTAATCATTAAGAAATTTTATAATAAAAAAATTACCCCACCTGAATTTTTCCACAAGGTTTATAATAAAGAAAAAGGGGACAAAATCTTGCAGGAGGCCATAAGTAATTATATAGATCAGCGAATGGCCGACATTCTTGCCTTAATGGAGGGGAAAATGGTTTTTGAAATGGGCAGCGATGGGGAACCCACATGGAAACAGGTAACCGTTGCACCTCATAAAGCATCTGTATTGTTTCACTTTATGCGGAACGAGGATAACACGCACTATTTCCCGACCATAAAATACCAGGGAGAAAAGGTGGAGTTTGCCTATAAAAATGCCATAATTGTCTGCAACCAGCCTGCATGGCTTTTAGTGGATAACATGCTATATCATTTTGAGGGAGAAATAGACGGCAACAAACTCCGGCCTTTCCTTAATAAAAAATTCATAGTTGTTCCCCGAAAAATGGAAGACACTTACTATGAAAAGTTTATCACGCCAGTTATTGCCGCATTTAATGTACATGCCAAAGGATTTGATATACAACCTATAGAAGAGAATCCTCAGCCGGTCATATCTATTACAGAGTTGGGTGGAAATGAAAATCTTTCCCTATTTGACCAAAAAGAAAGTAAAGAATCTGAAAACAGTAAAATAGTTTTGGGGCTTTCTTTTCAATATGGCAAATTCAGTTTCCCTTCCGACAATACAGCAATATCGTATGTAAAACTGTAAAAAACTACCGACTCCTACATCTTCCATAAAGTGAAGAGGAATGTTGACCTGGAAAAATCCGTAGTTCAGGAGTTGAAAGGCCGCTCAATGGAGTTCCGGCACAGCAAAGCCATTCTTGAAAAAACAGCCGCCTTTTCATGGCTTAATCGCCATAGAGAAGAATTGTTATCTCAAGGCTACCTGTTTAAGCAAAACAGCAAAGACGGAAAACGGTATTTTGTTGGTACTTCTTCCATCAACCTAGAGGTTAAAGAAAACAACGATTGGTTTGATATTCATGCCATAATCAAGTTTGGAGAATTTGAGATTCCATTTCTCACCCTTAGGAATTACATACTGAAAAAAAAGAAGGAATTCGAACTTCCCAACGGAGAAATTGCGGTAATACCGGAAGAATGGTTCAGCCAGTATTCCGAGCTCTTTGGCTTTATAGAGGAAGACACCACCAAAGGTGTAAAACTTAAGAAACACCACCTATCCCTGGTTCAGGACTTAAGAACCGGGAATCTGGCGCAAGTAATAATAGACCGGAAGCTGGAAAAATTAAAAGAGTTTGATGAAATAGAAGACAGCGATCTTCCGAAAGGATTCAAAGGCTTGCTTCGACCTTATCAAAAAGCCGGATACAATTGGATGCAATTCCTGCAAAAATATAGTTTTGGAGGATGCCTTGCCGATGACATGGGTTTGGGAAAAACCGTTCAGACCTTAGCACTCTTACAAAGCCAGAAAGAACAGGGAGCAGCCAATGCCAGTTTGCTTATAATGCCAACGTCCCTGCTTTACAACTGGGAAATGGAAGCTGGCAAATTCACCCCTGAATTAAAGATCTTCAACTATACGGGTACATACCGCGAGAAAAACGTGGAACAGTTTGAGGGCTATGACCTTGTGCTGACCTCTTACGGAACCACACGTATTGATGTTGACCTGCTAAGCCGGTATAAGTTCAATTACATCATCCTGGATGAATCGCAGGCAATAAAAAATCCCGAATCCAACATTGCACAGGCAGTAAAGGAGCTCCATTCAAAGCACAGGCTAATACTTACGGGTACGCCTATAGAAAACAGCATTATGGATCTCTGGTCTCAGATGTCGTTCATCAATCCCGGCTTGCTTGGAACGCAAACATTCTTTAAAAATGAATTTCTTGCACCCATAGAAAAACGGCAAGATGAAAATAAGGTCAAAAGACTTTATTCTATTATAAAACCTTTTATTCTCCGCAGACACAAGTCACAGGTAGCCACAGAGCTTCCTGAAAAAGTAGAAAATATCAAGTACTGTAAAATGAGTACGGATCAGGAAGCAGAGTATGAGAAAGTAAAATCCGAATACCGTAACATGATTTTGGATTCCATTGAAAAGAACGGTGTCTCAAAATCACAACTTCTGCTTTTGCAGGGCCTTACCAAACTACGACAACTGGCCAACCACCCGAAACTTGTATTGCCGGAATACTCCGGAAGTTCAGGTAAAATGGAGGACATCGTGCATATGTTGCAGGGCGCATTGGGCAAGGATCATAAAATATTAATATTTAGCCAGTTTGTAAAACACCTGGCCATCATAAAAGAATATCTTTTAAAAGAAAATATTGAGTATGCTTATCTTGATGGCGCAACCAAAGAGCGTCAGGGGCAGGTAGAGCTGTTCCAAAACAATGAAGATGTGAAGGTCTTTTTGATCTCTTTAAAAGCAGGTGGTGTAGGTTTAAACCTTACCGCTGCAGATTATGTCTTCATTTTGGATCCCTGGTGGAACCCTGCCGTGGAGGCACAAGCCATTGACAGAGCCTATCGCATCGGACAAAAAAACAAGGTGTTCACCTACAAATTCATCACAAAAAACACGGTAGAGGAGAAGATCCTAAACCTTCAGATGAATAAAAAGAAGCTTGCAGAAGAGTTGATTACCACGGAAGAAAGTTTCGTAAAATCTCTATCAAGAGAAGATATCACCTCTATTTTTGATTAATGTGAATGCCCATGATCGTGATCATGGAGCGGTGGTTTGGACTTGATCCTTTTATAGATCACCGCCGAATAGCCATCCTTTTCCATTTCGGAAAGAATATTTAAGCGGCTAATGGCCCGGCTGAATTTATTCTGTCCACTAATCATTGTGGCAACTACCTCCAATTCTGAATTTCTATAAAATAACTTAGGGATATGTGGCTTGCTTGTTCGAAGATGTTCACTTACGATCATGTACTCATATTGGTATTCCTCCCTCAGTAAATACTCCCTCTCCTCCAATTCCCCGAAGAGCGTTGAATATTGGTAATCAGAGCCTGCTTTTTTTACCGCATAATAATAAAGGGGGTCGCCAACGACACGGCTACCTGCAGGAATGTTATCGGCAATAAAGGATTCTGCGACCTCCGGGTTTCTCTCTTTCCGCTGAGCCAACATTTGCATGCCTTTTAAAAGAAAAAACGCTGAATTAAAGACAAAAAGCATCACCATAAGGTACACCGCAGGGTTTTTAAAGGTCAGGCGGCCGCTTATATTAAAGCTCTTGAAAATAACCAGGTAATAGAAAGGAAGAATTAACGCTGAATATGGGCCCAGATCCCTTACCACAATGTAAAAGCTTATAATGGAAAATATACTTATAAGCATCAGGTTGTCCAAAAATTCTTTTCCTTTCATTATTACGCCATAGATTATGGCGATAACGGCTATTCCAATGAGCAGATATTCCTGTCTGGGGATGTAAAAGCGTCCGCCAATAAACGACCGGTCCACGGTGTGTTTGCCTTCTGATATCTCCCCGTAATAAGCCAGAAGGCCACCGATGTCTCCAAAGGCATACCAAACCCATAATCCATAAAAAACGATAAAGGGAATGACCCATAGCCATAGCATAACCAGGGCATTCAAAAAGCCTTGACGAAACGCAGAAACCATGAATATCAGCAATACAATTGCGAGAATAAAGGCCGGCCTGGGACTGGTAAGCACACCAAGCACCCCATACAAACCGGAAAAAAGAAAATATATTTTAGGATATCCCTCAAGCCCTTTGAGTAAAATAAATATACAGGCTATGATAAAAAACATGGCAACCAGATCCATTCTGCCCTCGTGAAGAACAAGGTTGGTAAAGGGATCAAGCAAAAACGTTGCAAGAAGAAAAAGGGGAATAGACAGGTCGCTTGCCTTATACTGACTGCGAAACAGTCGGGCAGTAAGGAAAATCAATGCCAAACCAAATAAGAAGTTGATAATTCGAAACTGGAATACACCAAAGCCAAAAAGCTTAAAGGAGATTGCCCCCATCAGATAGTAAAGAGGGCCATGAAGAAACAATTCCCTGTCCTCCATAATCACAGATGCTGTACCAGGGACAAAACGTCCGGTTTCGGCGAAATTATAGGCTATGCTGGCAAAAAACGTTTCATCAAACCAGGGAAGTGGAAATAAATTTAACGTATAAAGATGGAATGCCAGATAAAGGGCAAAGAGAAGAAATAATAAGATTCGGTTTTGCATTTATGATTTATATCGTCGTTCCTACTAGCGCAATATATTGAAGTGCACTCTAAAAACATATAAATAGCATTAACTTTATTGCGATTTATATGTTTATAAGGTACAGGTTTAACATAATTTTTAGCATTATTTTTATGAAGTGGTCATGGAACATCGGCAGAATTGCCGGAATTAGAGTATTAATACATTGGACTTTTCTTCTGCTTATAAGTTACATTGTCTTTTTGGAAATGAGCAAAGGCAGCGATACCTACACTATTTTATTGACCGTTGGTTTTGTACTTACCATTTTCGGATGTGTGGTTCTTCATGAGCTTGGGCATTCGCTAACAGCCCGCAGGTATGGGATTGGTACCAAGAAAATTACATTGCTTCCCATTGGAGGGGTTGCCAGCCTGGAAAAAATGCCTGAAGACCCAAAACAAGAACTTATTATCGCCGCCGCCGGGCCTGCCGTAAATGTTGTCATAGCCTTTTTACTAAGTTTTATTATCAACTTCGATCAGGCACCCACAGAACCGGAAGGTCTTACCATTACTTCGGGACAGCATTTTCTGTTTTACCTTTTCTCCGTAAATGTGGTGCTGGTAATATTTAATGTTATTCCGGCCTTCCCTATGGATGGGGGAAGAATACTGCGTGCGCTACTTGCCATGAAGCTGGACAGGGTAAAGGCAACAAATATTGCCTCAAAAATCGGCCAGGCAGCAGCAATAGGATTTATCATACTGGGCGTATTTGGGCCAAATTTTATTCTTATCTTTATCGGACTTTTTGTGTTTTATGCTGCCTATGCGGAAAATATCCATGTACAGCATTATGACCTTTTAAAAGGTTACATAGTCCGTGATGCCATGATAACCAACTTTATAAAGCTCCACCCGAGTGATACTGTCAAAGATTCTGTTGACAAACTTCTGGCGGGTTCGGATCAGGATTTTATAGTAGAGGAAAATGGCCAGGTGCTTGGAATTGTTACGACTAACCGAATTCTGGAAGCACTCAGAGACCAGAAAATGAATGTCAACATAACAGAGATCATGCAAACAACATTCAACTCCTTTGAAGCAAATGAAAAACTTACCGAGGTATTTGCCGCTGCTCAGAAAACAAAAGTTTCCTTCTTCCCGGTGCTTGAAAATAATCAACTGATTGGCGTAATAAACCAAAGCAATGTTCATGAGTTTTTAATGGTTCAATCCGTTCTTAAGCATTAATCATGATATTGGTATGGATCTTTGTTTTTTGCCTGTCCCTTCTTTTATTAATAAAAGCAGCGGATTATTTCAATTTGTCCGCCGAAAAAATAGGGGTATCACTTGGTTTCTCTCCTTTTGTAATAGGTGTTGTTCTTGTAGCAGCAGGCACCTCCCTTCCGGAACTTGTTACCTCACTTGTTTCCGTGTATAAGGGTTCTACCGAAATCGTTGCAGGAAATGTCATTGGCTCCAACATAGCCAACATCTTTTTTATCGTTGGCTTTTCTTCTTTGATTGCCAAAAAGTTTATCCACCTGAAATTTAATTTTTCAGACATCGACATACAGTTTCTTTTGGGTTCTGCTATATTTCTGATCATTACCTGTATAGATGGTGTGTTTAATTTTTGGGAAGGCCTATTCTCCCTCACCGCCTTTACTGTATACATGGTCTACCTCAGCACCACCCCCATACTGCCGCCCGGCATAAGCAAAAAAGACATAAAACGAGAACCGGTACAAAAAAAATATTACTTCATCTTCATCCTAAGCCTTGGCCTCCTGTTTGCCGGAGGAAACTGGGCTATTGAATCCGTGATCGGCATATCGGAGATTATGAACATTGAAAAGGGCTTGATTGCAACCACTGCCATCGCTTTAGGAACCTCTCTGCCTGAACTGTTTGTCAGTATAGATGCTTTTAAAAAAAACAATGCAGAACTGGCACTGGGAAACATACTCGGGTCCTGTATTTTTAATGCCCTTGCCATTATGGGAGTTGCCTCATTGCTAAAAGATCTGATCATCCCCGATCCGATTTTGCGAATTGCCCTCCCCTTTATGGTCTTTGCTACTGTTTTGTTCTTTTTCACCACAAGAGACAAAATCATCAACCGGTACGAAGGAATGCTCTATATTTTATTCTATTTCCTCTTTCTTGCAAAAATCACTGATTTGTTTTAACATCAGGCAATCAAGTTACGTAAGCATATAGAATTGCACTAGATTTTCGGATGAATACTGAAAAATTAGAGTAAAATGATTTATATTTAAAGTTGTGTTTTACCAATACGCGCACTTGACAAGATTCTTTGCTATTCTTCCTCTGCTTCTGTTTATTTGGTCATCTGCTTATGCCCAGGAAACACTGTATCTTTATGATGGAGATGATGAGCATTTTGTAAAATTGGATTTTGGTACGTATCTGGAAGATGCAGACAAAAGCTTGACAATTGAAGACGTTTCATCTCAGGAATTTGCCACAAAATTTAAGACCATTAAAAACATTTACCCCGAAAATTACAATACAAGTTCTGCCTACTGGATTAAATTTGTAATAGACGACCGAAGCCATCACCAACAAAACTGGTTGCTGGAATCCTTTCATTTCAAAATTAACCGTATTGACCTGTTTTTTAAAAATGCAAAAGGACAGTATGAACAAAGAACAGCAGGAGACCTCCTAAGCTTTTCAGAGAGGGAAATACAACATAAGAATTTTGAGTTTCTTTTACCTAAAATTTCTTCCGGACCACAAGTGTATTACCTCCGTTTTGAGCATGCACATGCAACGCGTCTTATCCTTTGCATACGTACCTATAACCGGTTTGCTTCCTATGCCTTATCAGAATACTTTTTCCTGGGCATTTTTTATGGCATTATACTCATTATAGCTTTTTATAATCTGTTCTTGTTTTTTACAATCAAGGATAAAGCATATCTGTTTTATGTTTTATATATTATCAGCGTAGGACTTCTTTCACTTTGTCAGGATGGGCTCGGGTTTCAATATCTCTGGCCTAAGAGTCCGGGTATTAATAATTCAATGCCTTCAATAGCTCTTTTAATGATGGTTGTAGGCCTCTTACTATATACAAAATACTTCCTGACAGCAAGCATCCGCTTGCCATTGATCAATGAAATTATAAACACGTTCATCATTTTCAGGATTGCCACCTTTATTCTGGCTATAACCATTTTTCCGGAATTGAAGGATGTCCTTTTTATAGACCTTATCCCTTTTGGAATTGCCTATACCACCGCAATTTTGGCCTATTTTAAAGGATATAAACCGGCACGCTTCTTTATATTGGGCTTTTCAGTTCTCTTTATAGCTTTTTTAATAAATGGATTACGCCTGATGCGTATCCTTCCACCTATGATATTGACTTCCTATGCTATAAACATTGGTGCTTTAATTGAGATCATATTATTTTCTCTTGCCTTAGGAGAGCGTATCAAATCCATACGAAGAAGTGAGGCCTTTAATAAAAAACTAAATCAGGAACTGGAAATAAAAGTAAAAGAGCGAACCGATGCCATAGCCATCCAAAACAGCATTATACAGTCCAAAATTAATGAACTGGATTCTTTTCTTTACAAAGCTTCACATGATATAAAAGGCCCCCTAAAATCCATCATAGGATTGGCGGCTGTGGGCTTAAAAGATAAGCCGGAAAACTCTGCAGAATATTTTCAACACATCCATAAAAGTGCAAAGAAGCTGGATAACATCGTCCTTGATCTCCTGATGATTACCAAAATTAACCGTTCCAGGGTACAGTATAAGGAGATAGACTTTAAGGCAATTACAGAAGATGTTTTGGAGAATCTGAGTATCCTTACAGATTTTGGCAATGTGTCTTACACCATCAGGGTAGATCAAAAAACACCGTTTTTCTCTGAAAAAACCATACTAACATCAATTTTTCAAAATATCATAGAAAATGCAATAAAATACAGGGATATCCAGGCTAAACGATCCTACCTGGATATACTCATTGATAGCAACGAAGAGGAAGCAGTCATAGAATTCCGTGATAACGGAATAGGTATTGCCAAAGAAAACCAGGAGAAGGTCTTCGAAATGTTCTATAAGATCAGTGAATTTTCAAGTCACAGCACCGGCCTTGGCCTGTATATTGTAAAAATTTCAGTTGAAAAACTGGAAGGGACTATACAAATGGAAAGTGAAGAAGGGCAGGGAACAACATTTATTATTCGGATTCCAAACAGAAAAGCACCCTTAACTGTTGATCAATTCTGATCTTGTAATTATGTGGAAAGAAGAAAACAATCATTTAGTAAAATCATTCAAGTTTAAAGACTTCAAAGAAGCTTTTGCATTCATTACAAAAGTTGCCCTGCTATCTGAAAAGTTAAACCATCATCCAGAGTGGACAAATTCCTGGAATCGGGTACATATCCGCATTACTACCCATAGCGCCGGAAATACCGTTACCGACAAAGATCATAAAATGGCACAGGAAATTGACCTTTTGGCATAAAACAAATTATATTTCCTATCTTAAGGCAAAATTCAAATCAAGCCAATGGAAAAAATGCCTCAGGAAATCCAGGGTTTCTCACAAGTTGAATACTTGATGGTATTTATTGCCATAATATTCGGCTATATAGGAGCAGAATATTTTGTCGGATGGGGCACGATGATGAGAAAGAGGAGGGCAATTCGTGAGTATTGGCCACACATCGCCTGGACCATATTTGCGTTTCTTCTCTTTATTCAGAACTGGTACGGAATTTGGCCACGTGCCAAATACATCAATCAAAGCATTTTCTATTTTATCTACAGTCTCTTCCCAATCCTACTTTTCCACCTGATAAGCGTAGTTCTTTTTCCTTCATTTCGTGACAAGACCACAGATATGAAAGCATACTTTTACACCAACTCCAGGTTGCTCTTTTTCTTTTTCGCCCTTTACTTTATTCTTGCCATTGTAAGCTCATTTGTGTATGAAGATATGGGAAATGTAATGGTGCAAAATATCATACGTGCATTAGGGGTTTCACTTTCCCTATTGGCAGCCTGGTTTCATAAAAACGAAAAGCTGCACATTGCCTTTTTGTTTATAGGCTTTATAGCCCTCACTTTATTCGTTTTTGCTTTGCCACGGTAAGCATAAAAACTCCTTTCTACAGATGAAAGGCCTTAATGTTTTCGTTAAGCTTACAGAATTATTAAATTTGTGATTAATCTAAGACCTATAAACCAAATAGTAATGTATTTATACAGACTAGCCAGCATCATTTTTTTACTAATTTCCTTATGTATGCCACGCCTCTCTGAGGCTCAGAAAGTATCGAGCCTTGTGAATTGGATAAGCATTGAAGAGGCAGAAAAACTGGCAAAGTCAAATCCAAAACCTATACTTATAGATGTTGCTACCGATTGGTGTGGCTGGTGTAAAAAAATGATGGCATCTACCTATTCTGATCCACAAGTCGCCAATTATATCAACCAGAATTTTTATCCTGTATATTTTAATGCGGAAACCAGAGACACCATTCGCTATCAGGGAAAAACTTATGTGAACAAAGAAACCGGCAACCGTGGAACCCATGAGCTGACGTATAAATTTTTACCTGAAAGGCGCTCCTATCCGTCCACCCTTTTTATGACCGGTGATTTCCAGAATTCCGCTCTTGTGCCGGGTTATCTGGACGCTCAGACTATAGCGCCCATCCTTGTCTATTATCAGGAAAACCTGCTCACTCAGGCAAATATTAATGAATTTATCGCATATTTTGACTCTACCTTCACCCCGGGCAAACAAGTGCAGTTGAAGGCAAAAGTAAAATGGTATGATTTGCAGGAAGCCCTGGACTTAAATCAAAAAAACCCAAAAAAGATCTTTGTCCATATGGAAGAGACAAATTGCGTCAGCTGCCGGGTTATGGACAGCACCAGCTATACACATCCGGTAATTGCCGCTTTCCTAATTGAAAATTTCTACCCCGTACGTTTCCATGCTGAATCCAAAGACACCATCACCATACTGAACCAGAGACTGGGCAACACCGGAAAATACCATACACTGGCCGTTGCTGCTTTAAAAGAAAAAATGGATTTCCCTGCTGTACTATTCTTCAATGAGCGCAATGAGTTAATTATGCCGGTCCCTCAGTACATGACCCCTAAGTTTCTGGAGCCCGTTCTCTATTATTTTAAAGAAGATGCCTTTCAGAAAATGGCCTTCCCGGATTACTTAAAGACGTTTACAGGAAAAATAAAGTAGGCTTAAAAATTTTTTGAAATAAATAGCTGAAGAGTGTATCTTTCATTGCCCGCCTGCATTATGATTCTAAAAAGCTGTTAACTTGAGTACACATAATCATCAGACCAGGGAAGAAATAGCTGAAGAGCTACGTTGGATAACAAAAGCAAAAACGGATTCTCGTCATTTTGCCCCTTTGTATGAAAAATACTTCAGGCGCATCTTTCTGTTTATTTACAAACGCCTGGACGATGAGCATTCCACGGCAGATCTTACCTCTCAGGTGTTTTTAAAAGCCATAATGAATATAAAAAGGTATGAGTTCCGGGGACTGCCATTCTCTGCATGGCTTTACCGAATAGCCTCCAATGAGGTGAATATGTTTGTCAGAGCAGGGAAGGGCATTCGTTCAGTATCCATTGAAGATGCAGGACTTGAGTATTTGAAGAACGAGATAGAACTGACTGACAATGAAGACAATGAAGCTATCCTTCTTGAATCTTTTGAGCAGCTTTCCCAAGATGAAATTCAATATCTTGAATTGCGTTTTTTTGAAAACAAATCCTTTAAAGAAGTTGGGTATGTACTTAAGATAACGGAAAATAACGCCAAAGTAAAAACCTACAGAATCCTTAACAAAATCAGAACGTTTGTTAATCTAAAGACAAGAAAATTATAATGAAAAAATATAAAATAAACCGAAACAAGCCTACCCCTGGTGATGAAGCGATTGATAAGCATAAAGATTTCAATAAACTCCTGAACGACTACCAAAAAGTTTATGATTATAAAAAAGCTACCCGTCCTCTCTATAAGGACAAGCGGTTTCTAATGTTCATAATTTCCATTGCCATTGTTCTGCTGGCCATATTTCTTGATGGCCGGGAGGAAGAAGAGGCAAACGGG
>JBKBXU010000061.1:10773-17167 GCA_046313675.1 Cytophagaceae bacterium | reverse complement strand
GATCAACCATCTTTCCACATAACCTAAACCTGGCTGCCACAAGAAATCCTGAGCTGGTCTATAAAGCATCCGAAATTACCGCTGCAGAAACAAGGGCTTCAGGCATACGATACAACTTCTCTCCTGTACTTGATGTGGGACGTAACCAGGTATGGTCACGCTTTCCGGAGTCTTTTGGCGAAGATGTAGAGCTTGTCAAAATATTGGGAACAGAATCCGTAAAAGGGTACCAGGGAAAATCATTGAAAAACCCTAATGCCGTTGCTGCCTGCATGAAGCATTTTATAGGCTATTCCGTCCCTGCCAATGGCAAAGACCGGGCTCCTGCTTACATCCCTGAGATTGTGCTTCGCGAATACTTCCTCCCTCCGTTCAGGGAATCAGTAAAAGCCGGTGCCGCCACACTGATGGTAAACTCAGGCGATGTCAACGGCACACCCGTACATGCAAGCAAGTACCTTCTTACAGACGTATTGAGGGGAGAATTAGGCTTTGAAGGAGTAATTATCAGCGACTGGCTGGATATACAAAAGCTTCATGAAAGACATAATGTAGCTTCCACCCATAAAGAGGCAGTTCTGAAATCGGTAGAAGCCGGTATTGACATGGTCATAGTACCTTTCGATTTCAGCTTTTATGATGACTTGGTAGCACTTGTAAAAGAAGGAAAAGTTAGCGAAGAACGCATCAACCAATCCGTCCGCAGAATACTTAAAATAAAAAAAGACCTGGGGCTGTTTGAAGATCCGTATGTCGAAGCGAAGGCTATTGAAAATTTTGGAAAGCCTGAATATAAGCAAAGTGCCTTGCAAGCTGCACGGGAAAGCATTGTGCTACTAAAAAATGATGACCTCCTACCCTTAAAGATGAACGCTTCCGTCTTTCTAACCGGACCGGCGGCCAATTCGCTAACAGCTCTGCACGGAGCCTGGTCCTATACCTGGCAGGGGACAAAAGCTGATTACTTTACCCCAAACACCCTTAGTATTTTTGGAGCACTTAAAGCATCCGGTGTAAATGTAAGTTACCACCGAGGTTCGAATTTTACCGATTCCCTATTGATTTCAGGAAAAGAGATGAACAAATACGCTGCTTCCGCTGATGCCATTGTCGTATGCATCGGGGAAGAAGCCTTTGCCGAAACTCCGGGCAATATTTTTGACATGAATCTGCCGGGAGTACAACAACAGCTTGTGAAAATGGCCTCCGCTACAGGAAAACCGGTAATCCTGGTTTTAGTGGAGGGAAGGCCAAGAGTTATCAGAGAAATTGAGCCACTCAGCAAAAGTATACTCTTTGCCGGCTGGCCCGGTTCACAGGGAGGAAATGCCGTAGCAGATATTCTATTCGGAAAATATAACCCAAATGGGAAACTACCGTTCACCTATCCCAGGTACCCCAATGAGCTCCTGACCTATGACCATAAACCTTTGGACGTAGCCGTGGAAATCGTAGAACCTGAGTATCAATATTTCTTTGATTTTCGTCCACAGTTTCATTTTGGCGATGGCTTAAGTTATACAACATTTGCTTACTCAGACCTTACTATAAACAAGGAAAAGATCCATGCGGATGAAAAGCTGGAAGTATCGGTAAAAATCACCAATACCGGAATTTTGGCCGGACAGGAAGTGGTAGAACTTTATACAAGAGATTTGTATGCCTCTATTGTTCCTCCGGTGAAGAGGCTTAGAAAATTCACTAAAATCAATCTGGAGCCTGGAGAAAGTATGATAGTAACATTCACCCTGGACCGCCATGACCTTGCCTTTGTAAATGAGCAATTAAAAACCATTACCGAACCCGGAGAATTTGAGGTATTGGTCAAAGGATTGAAAAAAGGGTTTAATTGGGAAGAAAGATAATAGTGTTAAGTATTAAGTGTTAAGCGTTTAATTAAAATTCTCAAACTACTAAGTTATTAAGACAAAAAATGGCTGGACGGGAGAAAAAGTTTTCCTCCGCCGCAGAGTCTCCCACCGGGGACCCTGTGGATTTTTTAGTCAATCTCACACGCCGTCATCCCGGCCGCAGCTTGCGAAGAGCCGGGATCTCTTGTGAAAACGTATAAATCAAAAAACAAGTCAAAGACTCTCTTCTATTTACAAATCCTTAGAAGCCCTGCGAAATTCTAAGGATAGTGTGGAGAATTTTCTTCGGACAGAGCGCGAATTAAGTACGAAAAGAGCCGTAAGCAGCCGCAATATAGGTAAGACTCTATGTTTCGGAGAGAACAGATAGGGAACGAGACCAATTCAAAAATGAAACATCCCCTATTCAAAATTCCCGAAAGGAAAAGTCTGGGGAATCTGTTGGACAATACTAAACTAGTCAATCTCACACGCCGTCATCCCGGCCGCAGCTTGCGAAGAGCCGGGATCTCTTGTGAAAAACATATAAATCAAAAAACAAGTCAAAGACTCAATTCTATTTGCAAACCCTTAGAAGCCCTGCGGAATTCTAAGGATAGTGTGGTTATAGCTGGCAATAAAGCTTATGTAACAGCCATTGGTTTTCTAGGAAACATCAATCTTGACAGTGGAAAATATGACTGGTCAATAGATAATTTATATGAGCTGAAGAGCGGCTCATACAATTATTTTGATACTGTGATATTATCACAAAATGTTATAGAATTTAAATCTTATCATTTCCAGGAAAAAGAATTTAAAGTAGTAACTGTTGACCACATGGGAAACCTCATTAGTATTGATTAATAATAATTGAGGTAGACAGGGTAGCAGAACAGTTTGAGAATGTTGCAAGGACACAAACATTGGCCTTATACCTTATTACCCCTTAGGCCTTATCCCTTATGCCTTATCCCTTACTTCCTTACTTCCTATATTTCCAATGCCTTGTTTTCCCCTCCCTGAGCCATTCTATGGCCGTGGCTATGCGCTTATCACGAGTAGCCTCCGTTTTGGCCTCATTGATCCAGGCCAGATAATCCTTTTTATTACTATAGCTGAAAGCTTCGTAATTTCGTAAAGCTTCGGCATCATCATTCAGCGCCTCAAAAAAATGTGGTGAGTCGGGAAGTTCTTTTTCAGAAGGCGATTTCTTAGCAGGCTTTACACCCTGCTCATTTACCTGAATAGCCGCTCTTAAATAATCTTTAAGAATTTCATCGGAAGGTAAATCCTTCAGGGAAGCAATTTTGCCAAACTGCCCCATAGCGGTTTTACCTACCATCTCCAACAGTCCATGTTTATCTTCTAAAACAGACGCTTTATGAATGGTAAAGGCACAATGGTTTTTAAAAGCAGCCATTGAAAACAAAGGGCCTTTATATTCAAAATTTGGAAAGCCCCATTTAATTGTCTCAATTATCTCCGGAGAAAGTTGGTGAACCAGCCCTCGAAAATGATGAAGAATTGGCTGCAACTCTGGATTGGCATTTTCAATATATTCATCCACTCGTTTGTCTTTCATAGTTTCATATTCATTTTATAAATCACATAACTACCATAATGTCAATAACTTTTTTTGAAAACTTATTTGAATATCAAATAAAAATCTTATTTTACCTTACAAAATTCATAAAAAACTATGCCTCTCCTCCCATACAATGGTGTTCTCGGCAAAAAACATGCCGCGCATTTACTCCGAAGGGCAACTTTTGGCGGTACCAAAGCTGAAATCGATGGCTTTTCAAATTTAACACCATCTCAGGCCATAGAACAACTTTTTCAGGAATCGGTCTTACCAGAACCACCCATTGATCCTGCCATAGGAGGAACCTGGGCACTTACACCTCCGGCAGACAACGATACCATGGACAATACCTTGCAGAACTATTTTCGAAGGTGGTGGTTTGGGCAGCTTTGCGGTACAGGTGTACCGGACAATCAAAAACTGGCATTTAAAACACGGGAAAGAATAGTCTTTTTATTTCATACGCATTTTACCACTATTCAGGAAACAGTAGGAAACAGCCGAGCTTTATATTTTCAAAACATCCTTTTTCGGATGTTTGCTCTTGATGACACGAACAATCCTCTATTGACATTCAAAGAACTCTCAAAGAAGATATGCATTGACAATGCCATGATCATACTCCTGGATGGCCGCCTTAATGTAAGAGGTCGCCCTAATGAAAATTTTGCAAGGGAGTTACTGGAACTGTATACCATCGGGAAAGGACTTCCGGGACAAATTCCGGAAACTACCGTTCCTGGAGATTATTATTATTTTACTGAACAGGACGTGCAGGCTGCGGCAAGGGTAGTTTCAGGCTATGACCTGGACCGGACATTTACGAACCTCGATCCGGACACAGACATTCCCAGAGCCATACCAAAGCTAAACAACCAGAACATCGCCAATCAACATGATAATGACCCTAAAGTATTTAGCCATCGTTTAGGCAATGCTGTTATTACTCCAAATGCAGATCTCCTTAATGGGGGCAGAGCCACGGAAGAAAGCATGTTAGATGAACTGGATCAGCTTATTGAACTCCTCTTCACTATTCCGGAAACGCATAAAAATATCTGCCGAAGGATATACCGATTTTACGTCTATCATGCAATTACCACGGAAATTGAGTCTACAATAATCGCCGAAATGGTTAATACGTTTGTCGCAAACAACTTCCGTATTGAACCTGTGATAAAAGAATTATTGAGCAGTCGTCATTTTTACGATTCCATGAATGCCACAGTTGATGATGACAACATTGGAGCTTTAATCAAATCTCCACTAGATCTGACCATAGGCACACTCAACTTTTTCAAATACTGCCTTCCGGATCCGCAAGGCAGCCCGGCAGAGTTTTACACCTTAACAGGCGCACTCATAGGAAAAATGAACAGACAGGGAATGAATTTCGTCAATCCCTTTGATGTGGCCGGCTACGATGCCTACCATCAGTTTCCTTTATATAACAGAAACTGGATTTCAGCGAACACTCTCACCCAACGATATAAATTTATATTTGATGTCATGTCTATAGAGAATATGGAAGAAAATCCTGTGTCTATAGACTTGCTGGCATTCATAAAAGAAGACTTCGCCGCATATGCGCAGGATCCGGATGTTCTTGTAAGGGAATTGGCCTCTTACCTTCTTCCCATGTCCGAGGAAGGCACCGAAATACTTCCTGAGCGGCTTAACTATTTTACATCAAGATTTCTGGAACTAGGCACCGGGCTACCACAGGGTTCGCTTGCCTTCTGGCAGTTTAGCTGGAACCATACAGAATCGATTCCTGCCAGCAGGGACGATGCCAGGGGCATGCTCCAAGACTTGACCAATGCTATGCTCCAATCACCCGAATATCAGCTATTCTAACCCCCTACCCTTATGAAAAGAAGAAATTTCTTAAAAAAATTACCGGCCCTGGGGGCAATACCCTTCGCGCTTGATGGCATACTTTTCAAAAGCATGTCTTATGCCGCACCGCTTCAAAGGCTTGCGGCCATGTGTTCCAACGACCGGGTCTTAATTATTCTTCAACTTCATGGAGGCAATGACGGAATCAATACTGTCATACCTTATTCCGATTATGACAAGTACTATAACGTACGACCAAACATTGCCATTCCGGAAAGCGGCCCCCGTAGACTTATCCGCTTGGACAGTACGCTTCCCTCGGAACAACAGGCAGGCTTGCATCCAAATATGACAGGCGCAAAAGACCTGTATGATCAGGGGAAAATGAAAATCGTCCAGGGTGTTTCTTATGAGAATCATAACGGATCCCATTTTCGCAGCAGGGACATTATGTTTATGGGATGCGGGTCAAACCACTATACAGGATCCGGTTGGGTAGGCCGATATTTCAAAGATTATTACGCACCAGACAGCTATCCGGATGACTTTCCTAACTCCGAAATGCAGGATCCCCTGGCTCTGGAATTCGGAAACGAAGTTTCTCTGGTATTCCATCAGGGAGATAACATTTCCACTTCCATCGCCATAGACCACCCACAGCAGTTTTTCGATCTGGTGAGCACGCTTCCGGGATTTGAAGATGTAGAAGGAATTGACCCCAGAGGGAACCCTCCGGAAGGACTGGCAAACTCCCCATATGGCAAAGAACTCGACTGGATATTAAGCCTGGAAAACAAAACCGATGAGTACCATGACCGCTTACTGGAGGTATACAAGGAAGGAAAAAGATTTGACCCCAATGTCACCTACCCTACCACCTATCCACTGGCAGCACCGCAGGCACGGTTGAACAATCCAATTTCAGGCCCTCTGAAAGTAATTGCCAATCTTCTTAGCGGTGGCTGCAAAACCAAAGTTTTTCTGGTACGAATAGGCGGTTTTGATACCCACGCCGACCAGGTGGTAAACTATGACCACACCACCGGAAACCATGGTGCCTTACTTTATCATATTTCGGAAGCCATGAAGTCATTCCAGGAAGACCTGAAGGCACGTA
>JBKBXU010000061.1:0-10763 GCA_046313675.1 Cytophagaceae bacterium | reverse complement strand
TGTGCTTACGGTATCTACTTCCGAATTTGGCAGAAGAGTTTACTCCAATGGAAGTTATGGAACAGACCATGGCGTAGGTGCTCCCATTATGTTATTTGGGAAAGGTGTAGAACCGGGAATTTTAGGAAACAATCCTAACCTGGATCTGGACGACGTGGAAATGCAGTACGACTACCGACAGGTATATGCCACCATTCTCAAAGAATGGATGTGCGTAGATCCTGCTAAGGTCGATGAAGAATTCGGGTTATTCTGGGGGGACTATCAGGGCAGAGGCATCAACCTCCCCATAATCAACACAAGTCTCCTGAGCACCCAACGATTCATCTCTAATCGGTTTTATATGAATAACTGCTATCCGAATCCGGCAAGCTTCTCTACAACCTTTTCATTTTTCCTAAACAATGAGGTCAATGTAGAGCTAAACATCATGAACATGAAAGGGCAAATGGTCAAACAGGTTATAAACCAAAAGTTCCCCATTGGAGAACATCGTGTAATTGCCGATGTCAGGGGCATACCGGAAGGTACGTATATGTATTAAATTAAAGCAGGCATGTTAAACGACGCTAAAAAATTGGTGATTATTAACTAATACTATTTATGAAAATACCCCATTACCTCTGCCTGATTATACTGCTGCTCTTAAATGTAAAACCTCTGCAGGCACAAAGTCCAAGAAAGCAGTACGAGCGAAAAAACGCCACAGGAAAAACCTTCCTTGACAAGCAATTTTGGATAGGAATACGGGGAGGCATGAATTTAACAGCCGCCAATCCTACCGAAAGGCATTCAGTTTTCAGCTCCATGAATGGCAATAACGAACAGTACAACAAAGAGTACAAACAATTTCACCAACCCGGAGCCTTGATTGGCCTGGACTTTACCTTCAACTACAAGGCGTTTTCAATCAGCTTTCAACCCAACTACCGAAGGCAGCGATTTATGTATACCAACAGTTACACATGGTCTGATCCGGAAGAAGATCAATTCCTGGAACTACAATATAAACAGGAACATCAGTTAGATTACCTTGAGCTACCTCTGTTTGTAAAATACGATATCCTACAGAATGCCATCAGGCCCTTTGTTCAGGCAGGCTTCTATTACGCCACACTAAACACAGCCAATAAATCTGTATACATATCAGGTACAGACAACGCTTCCGGGGGAACTCCTTTTGAAAATCAGCCCATCATTATAGGTGCCGGAGATCTTTTCATAAACTCCTCCTTAGGATTTGCCGGGGGAGTCGGAGTAAGCTGGGATCTGGGTAACGTGCGCCTGGTCTTCGACGCGACTTACAGACATGGCACCAACAATATTACCAATCGTGCAAACAGGTTTACCAATAATCAGCTTGCCGGTTCCGGTGATGCATTGGATGACATGAAGCTGAGAAACATCACCTTTGCCCTGGGCATTGCACTTCCAACCCGCTTTTTAAGTACATCGGCTTATAAATCAACGGAGAAAAAACAATGAAACTAAGCACTACCTACAGACTTCTGACTTTATGGCCATTCCTGATTGCCATCGTCCTTTTGGGATGCGATATCAAAAAAAACAACGAGGTAGTTCCTGAAACTACGATCAAAATTTATGACAACCATACGTTTTCAGATGCTTACTCGCCCATCGATATTAGCCAGACCGAAGACGAGGGCTTTATAATTCTAAGCAAAGCACATATTCCAGAATCTAACTTTTCCGGGGTGTACCTTATGAAAGTTGATAAAGATGGAAACTTTATTTCAGAGCAGCTTCTCGATCCGGAGTATGTTCATCCAATCAACAAACTTTTAAAAGTGGGAACAGAATACTACTTCTTTTGTATGAACAGGCTCACCCTGGGAACAGCCTTATTCAAAGTAGATGGTGCAGGAGAAGCAAGCATAGTCTCCGAGCTGGGCCTTATGTATCCACTATATGCCAGCCTGGATGCAGATGGAGCAAACTTTATCTTATTAAACTACAACCGGGAAGACCGGGAAACGGATGTTTCCAGAATATCCAGTACAGGCAATATCACTGCCATGCAGAGTTTCCCCATAGGATTTGGAGATTTTGATGCGGAAAAATCAATACTTGAGCATATGACCGGTGGTAAGCGCTTACCATTTTTATGTGGCTATACTTCTAACAACCGATATTATTTTAATGCCTATTACAGATATACACTATCGCTGGTATTTTTTAATATGAGCGGGCAAAAAGCGGAGGCCGTAGTGAATGGATATAAGGATGAACGGGCGATAAGTGCTTTGCTCTACAATCCGGACAACAACACCTTTTCAGCTTCCCGGTTCGGCTTTGGGCAAAACTTTTTTATGCCGAACATTCCCATAAATTCTACTCCGGGCGCTGTTTCCTCAAGCAGCGACTTAGAAGGCCGAAACATGCCTGAAATCGCTCAAACTGCAAGGATTATATTAAAAGAACACCAAGCAGGAAGCAGGTATACTATTTACGGAAGTGATACCAAAGGTAAACAAATCATCCTTTATTTTTATGATCCCTCTTCAGGGACACTTCGGGGGACCAAACACCTTGGATTTACGAACCCCTATGAAATCGGAAATTTTACCAGTACAAATACCAATGGCCTTGCCGTAGTAGGTAGCACCTGGGTATCCGGGCGCTTCTCCAGAATTTGTTTTTTCAGGTTTAGCGAGGAGGAAGTAAATGCAATGATGAAATAAGCTTAATAAGAGTTGATAGCTATTTTATTTTCTTAAACTTTCCGCTCCAACTTTCCCCATTTACTACTGAGGTATAAAAAATATCTTTGTCCTCTACCTTGGTTATCTTCACATTCATAACTTCTCCCGGTTTGAAAGGAAAATCAGGAATGGTAGCCTCTACCAGGGTGGCCTCATATTCACATTCATTGATCCATTTAATGGTCGATTTAATCCGATATTTCCCATGATATTCGGTATGATTTTCACCCTTGATCGTCACTTTTATCGGGTTCTTTTCGTCCCCATACGTAAAGATCCCTTTGTGCATTAAGCTGCAATCTTTAGTTTGCTCTGTTGCAGGCGTAAATCCAGAGAAAAGCGCTAAGCATAGCATGGAAGCTATAGAAATTAATTTCATTATTAAGTCTTTTAATATTTTTTCTACTATCAGAATTGTTCTAATACCGCAATTCTCTTTTCAATAGGCGGATGTGTGGCAAATAAACCAGAAATAGCCGACATTACTCCAGCAGATTCTTCCGGCCTGTTTTCAATAAACATCTCAGCAACATCCGGGCTTTTTACAGACTTCACACGAAAGTTCCCTGAAATCTTCCGAAGTGCCGAAGCCAGAGCCCTAGGATTTTTAGTCATATCTGCCGCACCGCTATCGGCCATATATTCCCTGCTTCTGGATATGGCAAAGCGGAATAAGATAGACAAGAGGTAAGCCAAAATGGCAAGTACCATGGCTATCAGAATAATTTTACCATCGTTTTTACCTCTCCGACGGCCGCCACCATATAGGAAACTCCTAAAGGCTATTTGGGCAATAAAGGAGAAAATGCCCACAAATATGATCGAAATAATCAGCAGTCGCACATCTTTATTCTTAATATGCATCAACTCATGCGCAATCACACCTTCCAGCTCTTCATCATTTAACTTTTCTATAATACCTTGCGTCAGTGTTACGGTATATGTTTTCTCATTTATACCACTGGCAAATGCATTCAAGGACTTGTCTCTGATGATATTGACCTGAGGCATGGACATTCCCTGACTTATGCAAAGATTTTCTACCAGGTTATACACCCGCATGTTTTCCTTCCTTTGCAAGGTTTCTGAGCCGGTAGCCATTTTAATCATAGAAGAATGGGTAAAATAGGCAATAAGAAACCAGATAAGGACAAAAATAAGAACCCCGGGAATGGCACCTACAAAGTAGTCATTCACCATGCCCACATTAGTCCCTTCCTCAGGATTGTAATTTATCAAAAAGAAAAACAGCCAGACCGTTCCCAGAATCAGCGCAGGAAACCCAAGTAGAAGTAAAACCGAACGGGTGTTATTTCGTTGGATCTGACCATGGATCCCAATGTACTCAGCCATAGTTAAAATTTAATTTCAGGCGCCTTTTCCATACTGTCTCTGTCAGGACCAACATCAAACATTTTAGCCTGATGGAAGCCAAACATCCCCGCAACGGTATTCGCAGGAAAGCTCTGAAGAGTTGTGTTGTATTCACGTGTTGCAGAATTAAAGAATCTGCGAGAAGCTGCCAGTTTATTTTCTATATCTGAAATCTCAGATTGCAGGTGCAAAAAGTTTGTATTTGCTTTTAGATCAGGATAGGCCTCCACCTGAATCCTCAAACCTTGCAAAGCAGATCCCAATTCAGTTTCCGCCTCAATTCTTCCATCAATAGAACTGGCATTCATGGCCCTGGAACGAGCCTCTGTCACACGCGTCAGCACGCCGGCCTCATGTTGCATATACCCCTTTACTGCTCCCAACAACTGAGGGATCAGGTCATGCCTCTGTTTAAGTTGCACATCTATATCAGCAAACGCATTTTCGCGTCGGTTTCTTAAACCTACCAAACGGTTGTATATGCTGATAAGCATAAAAATAAGAATTACAATTACTCCAAGAACAATCCAGGTTACCATAGTTAAGATGTTATAATATATTGATAAAAGAATTTATTAAAGATCTAATTTTAAACATAAAAATCAAATAAAAAAATACGTCTTCTTCGAAAACTACCCCAGTTAGCTATATTTCTTTTCAAACCATTTAATTAATAAGAACATGCCATACATAAAGCTTTCTGTTGCTTTCCTCAATCGGTTGTGCAATAATAAGCTTAAATTTCTTTTTTCCGGGTTGTTTATTAGATATGGTTACAAAATAAAGATCCCGATCCATAAATATTTCTGCCATGGTAATAGAGTCAATGATTATTTCCTGCTTAGACTCCAACACAAATGTTGTATCCGGTTTTTCGCCTCGCCAAAGATTGGGGGCTTGCCTAACGTGTATACGAACTTTATTTTTAGTTTCATTAATTAATTTATAGGTAGTTGTATAAGGCACTGCACATTTAACCACTTCAGCTTTCTTTTTGGGGACTTGTTGTGGGAGAGAAGGGGTTGAAGGAATTGTAACCGGGATGGGATGGCCATCCGGACGACTTAAATCAATATATTTAGTCCGTTCTCCATTTTCATTGTACTCACTGATGTAATGATAGCTTTGAATGCCGCCGTCGGGATGGGAAGTAAACTCCACTTTCGAGACCTGGCCATTGGGATGATACCAAAGCCTTACGGAAGCATGGCCGGCATACCTTCGCAGGTAGTAAGAAAACAATTCTTTGCTGTTCTTATCTAAGCCTTTTATATGTCCGTTCCTTCTCTCCTTATCCCAGGTTTCAATGGTAGATACTGTATTATTTTTATGATAACAGGTAGTTTCAGCTCCACGATCATTTTCAACTGTACGGCAATTAAGTTGCGCATATACTAAAAAATTGATATTTAGAAGAAACAGGAATATTAAAAATCGCATGGTACAGTATCCATTTCAATTTACATGCCAGATTCTTAAAGCTTTTCAAACCTTGTGGATAATTTTTACCCCAAGCATATCCTATAATTCCGTATATTCGGGATGATATGAAAGTCTGTATAGCTGAAAAACCAAGCGTCGCCAGAGAAATTGCTTCCATTTTGGGAGCAAAAAACAAGAAAGATGGTTATTATGAGGGCAATGGCTATCAGATTACCTGGACATTCGGGCATTTATGTACACTTAAGGAACCCGAAGACTATAATCCACAATTAAAATGGTGGAAACTCCATCACCTACCCATTCTGCCTGCCAAATTTGGCATTAAAGAAATCAGCAACAAAGGAGTTAATAAACAACTGAACACCATAACCGAATTGGTCAGCAAAGCTACCGAAGTAATAAACTGCGGTGATGCCGGGCAGGAAGGAGAAGTTATACAGCGATGGGTACTAACCAAAGCCCGATGTGATAAACCTATCAAACGGCTTTGGATTTCCTCACTTACAGAAGAAGCGATTAAGGAAGGTTTTAACAACCTAAAAGAGAGTAAAGATTTTGACCTGTTGTATGCAGCAGGTAGTTCCAGAGCCATTGGCGATTGGCTTCTGGGCATCAATGCCACCAGACTTTATACCTTAAAATACGGAAACGGGAAACAGGTGCTTTCTATTGGCAGGGTGCAAACCCCCACCCTTGCACTCATTGTAAACCGTCACCTTGAAATAGAAAACTTTGTTCCGCAGACCTATTGGGAGCTTAAAACACGCTATCGGGATGTGTTATTTTCAGCCCGGTCAGGAAAATTCTTCTCCAAAGAGGAGGCAGAAAACACGCTCAAGGACATAGAAAATGACCTGTTTACCATCATTTCATTTTCTAAAAAGAAAGGCAAAGAAAGTGCACCCAAACTCTTCGACTTAACATCACTTCAGGTTGAATGCAACAAAAAGTTTGGATTTTCAGCCGATCTGACTTTAAAGACCGTGCAAAGTCTGTATGAAAAAAAATATGTCACCTATCCAAGGGTAGATACCACCTACCTGCCAAACGATATTTACCCAAAGATAAAAGGCATTTTATCGTCAATGACTAATTATCAGTCTCTGACAGAACCACTGCTTGCTAACCCCATCAGAAAATCGAAGAATGTTTTTGATGACAAAAAAGTAACGGATCACCACGCCATTATACCAACAAATGTTAAAGCGGGCAACCTCTCCGGTGATGAAGAAAAGGCCTACGACCTTATAGCAAGACGTTTTTTGGCAGCCTTTTATCCGGATTGTATAGTTTCTAAAACAGAGGTAATTGGAAAAGTCAGAGAAACGGAGTTCAAAGCTACAGGCAAGCAGATTCTGGAAGAAGGCTGGCGGGCAGTGTACAATGAGGAAAAAGAAGATAAAGAGGATAAAAAAGACGACGACGACCAAGACGAAGGGCAGTTGCTTCCTGATTTTGAAGAAGGAGAATCAGGCCCACATAAACCTGAGTTAGGGGAGAAACAAACCAACCCACCGAAACCCTATACCGAAGCTACCCTGCTTCGCGCTATGGAAACCGCCGGAAAACAAGTTGGCGATGAAGAATTGCGGGAGTTAATGAAGGAAAATGGCATTGGACGTCCATCTACCCGGGCAAACATCATAGAAACCCTCTTCAGAAGAAACTATGTCCGTAAAGAGCGAAAAAACCTCATACCCACCATCACCGGTATTCAACTTATACAAACCATAGATTTTGAACTTCTGAAATCAGCCGAACTCACCGGCAATTGGGAAAAAAAATTACGTGAGATAGAAAAGGGGGCTTATGAAACCAAGACATTCCTGGAAGAGATGAAAGCCATGGTTTCTGAAATAGTGAAAGAAGTAAAGTTTACCAATAACAATAAAAAAATTGAAGTAGAGGTAATCGAAGAGAAGCCTAAAGGGAAAGCATCAAAAAAGGAAGAAAAGAATGGCGACAACACCTGTCCAAAATGCAAAAAAGGAACCATGCTTAAGGGGAAAAATGCTTTTGGGTGCAGTGAATATAAGAGCGGTTGCAAGTTTTTAGTCCCTTTTGAATTTTATGGTAAAAAATTGACCGAAAAGCAGGTGTTTTCTCTTCTTAAATCAGGAAAATCTTCTGTTCTCAAAGGCTTTAAAGTAGAAGGAAAAGATGCAGAAGGAATCATAAAGATCGCCGATGATTTTTCGCTATGCCTTGAAGAAACTATGCCCAAGACAGCCAAATGTCCAAAATGCAAAAAAGGGGATATGCTCACCGGAAAGACCGCTTATGGCTGCTCTGAATATAAAGCAGGCTGCACCTTACGAATACCAATCTCATTTCTGGGAAAAGAAATCAGCGAATCCGACATGAAGTCTCTGGTAATTAAAAAAGAAACAAACCTGATTAAGGGGTTGATCAGGGAAAATGGCGAGACAGTGAATGGAATACTCCAGCTAAAGGATGATTTCAGTATTGGTTTAGTTCAGAAATAACTTGATATTAAATCTTTATGATCAGGGAAAATTCATATTTCTTATTATTTTCATTAAACTAAAAACTCCCTGCCGAAAACAAGGAGTTTTTAACCTATTAAAAGGATTTTAGCGATGGGCAATCGGATCAGCCACCCCATCAGGGTCGTTTCTAACAAATCCGCTTGTCTTGATATTTGACCCATTCAACAACATAAGACCTGCTGCATGAGGTGCTGCCATGGATGTTCCAGAACTATAGGCATACTTGCCTCCCGGCCAGGTAGACAAAACCCGCACCCCCGGTGCAGCAAAATCAACAGGACCGTTCCCAAAATTTGAAAAGCGTGCAAATCGATCTGTGCTGTCAATAGCCGAAATAGTGTAAAGGAAATTTCCATTTAGCCGTTGCGGAGAGTTCCTGCAGGCATATTCGGCATCATTACCTGCTGCCATAGCGAAATATATTCCCTTGGAAGACGCATTAATTACTGCCCGCTCCAGCGACTGAGATATGCCAGCTCCACCTATACTAAAGTTGACAACATCACCCGCCTTGCCATTTGCTGCCACATAGTCAATTCCCTTTATAATAGCGGACACCCTTCCTTTGCCTTCCGAATTCATAACCTTTACAGATATCACCGTAGCACCTGCGGCTACACCTACCACACCTATGCCGTTGTCCAAGGCGGCTATGGTACCGGCTACATGGGTTCCGTGTCCATTATCATCATCCGGGGACTCTATACCTTCAACAAAAGACTTACTTCGCCTCTTGTCTATCGCCAAATCAGGGTGGTTCATATCAATGCCTGAATCCATGATCCATGCAGTTTTACCTTTTCCATTACCCGCACCGCCAACACGCCTTATTCCCCAAGGGATATGCTGTGTACTCGTGAGTGTTTCCACATTCACATCCTCCTGCTGAAGACTCAATATAAAATCTGGTTCAACAAAAGCTACTTCCGGATCGTCGGCAAGCTGCCTTGCCTGATCGGCACTCATCCGGGCGGAGAAACCGGTAATTCTTTCGTAATAATCATGGACTGAGCCTGTGGAAATATTAGCCCTTCTCATTACGTCCCTCATTCTGTCGTGGGAATTTCCCATACGTTGGTTCTTCGAAGCATTCTCCAATACTACGATGTATTCATCCTGAATAAAAGCGGTACGAGCAGTAGCATCCGACTCCTCAGGACACATATTTCCTGAAATCCAGGGATTAGAAGTATCTGTACCGGAACCTGTACTCGGAGGAGGCACTGTGGCCACTGGTTCAGGTTCCATGATTGGCTCCTCAACAGGGGCATGATTGTCAGAAACCGGCATCGGATCTTGTTTTTTGCTACAAGACCATACCACACAAATTGCCAAGGCGGCAAATATAAAATATTTAATAAAACTCATAAAGATTAAGCTGATTATTGCATGTATGGCAAAAACATCAGCTTAGCTCCTTAAAGTTCGGCACAAAAAAAGCAGAGGCCGAAATCCCTGCTTTTTAATACTCTTTTAATCAGAAAGGTTTAAATAATCATCCCTGCACCTACCGTTTCATTGGTAAATTCATCTATAATGATGATGCTTCCTGTAAACCTATTCTTTTTATAGCTATCATATAATAACGGAGAGGTAGTTCTGATCAGAATCCTTCCTATATCATTTAAGCCTATAGAACGGTCATCTTCTATTCTATGCAAGGTATTGATATTTACCTTATACCTAATGTCTTTCACGACACATCTGGCCTCTTTGGTTGTATGCTTAATGGTGTATTTTCCATTCACCTGAAGCTTCTTCTCATTTAACCAACAAACCATAAGTTCGATATCTTGTCCGACCTCAGGTTGATTGGCTGGTTTTACAATCATATCACCTCTGCTAATGTCAATATCATCTTCCAAGGTAATGGAAACAGACATCGGAGGATAAGCCTCCTGAACAGGGCCATCAATGGTATCTATACTTTTAATTTTTGAAGTTAATCCTGAAGGCAAAGCCATTACTTCATCACCAGGCTTATACACACCACCTTCTACTCTTCCTGCATATCCACGGTAATCATGGAATTCATCATTGTGAGGCCTTACTACCCACTGCACAGGGAAACGGGAATCAACATAATTCTGATCGCTTCCAATGTTTACATTTTCCAGGGCATAAAGAAGTGTACCACCTCTATACCAAGGCATATTTGTTGAAGGATCTACAACATTATCGCCATGCAAGGCACTGATCGGTATAAACTGAATATCCGGCGCCGACAATTTGGAAGAAAATTCCGTAAAATCAGCCTTGATCTTATTATACACATCCTCACTGTAATTCACAAGATCCATTTTATTAATGCATACAACCAGGTGTTTGATTTGCAATAATGAAGCAATAAATGAATGCCTGCATGTTTGCTCTACCACACCATGCCTGGCATCAACCAAAATGATGGCAAGGTTGGCCGTTGAAGCTCCGGTAACCATATTTCTTGTATACTGAATATGGCCGGGAGTATCGGCGATAATGAATTTTCTTTTAGGTGTAGCAAAATAACGGTATGCCACATCAATGGTAATACCTTGCTCTCTTTCAGCTCTTAGGCCATCAGTAAGCAATGAAAGGTCTACCTGTGTGTCTCCTCTTTGTAAGCTGGTTTGCGAAATAGACTCCAATTGATCTTCAAAAATTGATTTAGAATCATAAAGTAACCTACCTATTAGGGTACTCTTTCCATCATCCACACTACCTGCGGTTGTAA
>JBKBXU010000060.1:0-17196 GCA_046313675.1 Cytophagaceae bacterium | reverse complement strand
GAATGTGGTAGTGGATGCGATTCTGGGCTCTGGCCTCAATAAATCACTGACGGGATTTATGGCTACGATTGTTCAGATGATCAATGCCTCCGAAGCACTAATTATTAGCATAGATATTTCCTCCGGTTTATTTGCTGAGAAGCCCATGCCGGATAATTCCATAGCTGTTCGTCCTGATTATACACTGACTTTTCAGTTGCCAAAGCTTGCATTTATGTTTTCTGAAAATGCACGCTTCACCGGTGAGTGGCAACTGCTGGATATAGGATTGCACGGAGAATTTATGCAGAATGAAAATACACCCTATTGTTTTGTTGACAAGGAGTTTATCCGCACTTTTTATAAAAGCAAAAGAGAGAAATTTTCTCATAAAAACTCCTATGGGAAGGTCCTGATTACAGCGGGAAGTTATGGGATGATGGGGGCTGCCTTATTAACCGCAGAGGCTTGCCTAAGAACAGGTTGTGGAGTCTTAAAAGCGTATATACCCAAATGCGGATACGACATTTTTCAAACAGCTCTTCCGGAAGCGATGACCTTGACAGATGATCATTTTGAATACCACACAAAACTTCCGGATGTGACAGGTTTTGATGTTATTGGAGTGGGTCCCGGATTGGCAGAAGGAAAAGATGTCAAAGAAGTTTTGAAGAAACTATTTAAATCAGTTAAATGCCCATTGGTGCTGGATGCAGGTGCTTTAAATTTGCTGGCAAAGCATAAAGATCTTTTGAAAATGCTTCCCAAAGGATCAGTTCTAACCCCTCATCCGGGAGAATTTGGGCGTCTGGCAGGAGCTCCGGTAAATGATTACGACCGTCTGGAACGGTTGATGAAGTTTTCTGCTGAAACAGGATGCATGGTTTTGCTAAAAGGAGCCCATTCTGCCATTGCTTCTCCGGATGGCAAAGTATATTTTAATTCTACCGGAACTCCCGGTATGGCTACCCCCGGTACGGGCGATGCTTTGACCGGTGTTATTACCTCCCTACTGGCTCAAGGTTATCCCCCTTTACAATCTACAATCCTTGGTGCTTATATTCACGGCTATGCCGGAGAGCGTGCTTCTGAAGAATTTGGTGATGCCTCTATGCTGGCAAGCGACCTTATTGGAAAAATTAAGGATTTTTACCTAGACTTTTGAGTTTTTTGCAAATATTTAGAGCAATCAACTGGTTTTCTTATTGTTAATATCTTGTATAACTTTTAAGTATACCCTTGGTTCTTCAAGTAAGAAGGAGCATTTGCTTATTCGTTAGGAGATTTTATATAAGGTAAGGATATATGTTAGCCATGAATTATAGGGGCCCTCAGCGGGTCCGAGTTGATCATAAACCAATGCCTGAAATTTTGCATCCACAGGATGCGATAGTTCGGGTGACAAGGTCCTGCATATGCGGGTCAGATTTGCATTTGTACAACGGGAATGTTCCCGACACCAGAGTGGGTACAACTTTTGGACATGAGTTTATTGGGGTAGTGGAAGAAATTGGGCCTGAGGTTGACAACCTGAAGGTAGGGGATAATGTATTGGTGCCCTTTAATATTGCCTGTGGGAAATGTCATTTCTGTCAACAGGGCTTGTATGGCAATTGTCATGAATCTAATTCTCAGTCTACGGCAGTAGGAGGTATTTTTGGATATTCTCATACTGCGGGTGGCTACGACGGAGGCCAGGCTGAATATGTGCGTGTACCCTATGCCAATGTCGGCCCTACAGTTATACCTCCGGGTATGGATCCGGACGATGCTGTAATGCTTACCAGGCTGCTGAGATGGGTGGTATTCAAAAAGGTGATACTGTGGTGGTATTTGGTGCCGGACCCGTTGGAATTATGGCAGCAAAATGTGCCTGGTTGTTTGGCGCCGGACGTGTTATTGTTATTGACCATATTGAATACCGGCTGGAGTTTGCCAAAAACTATGCCCAATGTGAGGTTTATAACTTTAAATCACTGGAAGATCCTGTGGTATTTATAAAAAAGACGACCGATTGGATTGGGGCAGACGTCTGCATCGATGCCGTAGGGGCAGAGGCAGCAGGAAGTGCCATGCAAACCGTGACAGGAAGAAAGTTGCTGCTGCAAGCAGGATCAGCCACAGCTTTACACTGGGCTATAAACTCTGCCAAAAAAGGCGGGGTTGTATCGATTGTGGGTGTATATGGGCCAACAGGAAATTTATTGCCTATCGGGAATGTGGTCAATAAAGGTATTACCATACGAGCAAACCAGGCTTCGGTGAAGCGTGTATTGCCAAAGCTGATAGAGCATATTCAAAATGGAGATTTTAGTCCCAAAGAGCTCATTACGCATCACCTGCCTTTGGAAGAAGTAGCGGATGCTTATAGAATATTTTCAGATAAGCTTGATTGTTGCATCAAGCCTGTCCTTGTTCCACCATCAGCAAATTAAGGTTATGGAAGAGACACTTGAGAAAAAAGAACATATAAGAGCATGGGGCTCGGATGCGGATCCAAAGAATGATCCCACGTACCCTATGAGAGACAGAACCCATGAAGAGAAGAAGGGATATAATTGGGATAGGCCAACACAACAGAAAACGGACATAGAGGTTTTACATTCCAATGAACGCCCTAATTTAAGTGCAGTATTTGGAACCTCGGTGCCTCCATCAGGAATAAGTGGCCGTATACGACGATACGCCTTCCAGTTTGGAGAAGGAAGTTATGTCCACTGGTTGCCACTGATGTTTGCTGATAGGATCAATGTAATTGAAGGGGTTGTTGATGATATCAAAAGAGGCCATATTCCTAATATTTTTGCAGAGAAGGGGATGAAAGCGGAATTGAAGTATAATAAATTAGGCCTTTTACGAAGGGTTCTTATTGCATCAGTAGTGAGCAGTGCGGTCGCAGCATATTTCTATAGCAAACTAAGCTCCAATAAAACCTCTGATTAATATCTGGATTTGAAGCCATGAATTGAAAATCCGGTAGATCTTTTTGGTCTGGCGGATTTTTTTATATCAAGAACTGCGATAAGATCTTTAGATCCGGGATTTGAAATCTTTTCTTTCCAGCCAGAAAATTAAAAGCAGATAAGCAAGGATCAGGATAAACCGATAAGCAAAATACACCAGGGGTTCTTCAAATTTAACAAATGTCGCTAAAGCCACCACCGCTATGGCAGTGCTAATATAAAAAGCCGCAGATTTTAGGTTGTACGGTACAGGAAAATGTTTGCTCCCAAAATAATAACTTACAACAGTCATCAGAAAATAACATATCAGGGTAGCAATGGCACTGCCTACATAACCAAATACAGGAATAAGTAGAATATTTGCAATAATAGTGATTCCGGCGCCAAAAAAGCTCAGGAAGGTTCCCATATAGGTGCGGTCTGTAAGCTTAAACCATATTCCCAGGTTGTAATATACCCCCAGGAATAAATTTGCCAAAAGAAGAATAGGGACGATTATGAGTCCCTGGCGATAGGAGACATCCCTAAGGAACAAACCAAATATGTCTAGGTAAGAACTTACAACCACAAAAATCAGGGTGCAAACTATAATAAAGTATTTCATTACTTTGGCAAATAGCTTGGGGGCATTTTTATCTTCTGCCTGTGAAAAGAAAAATGGGTCGGCAGCATAGCGGAAGGCTTGAACGGCCAAGGTCATAAACATAGATAATTTATAACAGGCACCATAAACCCCTACGGCTTCAAGGCTGGTAAGGCCATCATGAAAACCTTCCGGAAGCATGTATTTTAAAAGTATCCGGTCTATCACTTCATTAACCATGCCGGCAAGACCCATAAACATAAGTGGGTAAGCATAAATAAGCATGGGCTTGAGTCGCTCCGGATTAAGCCTGAAGCGAAATCCTTTAAAAGCGGATATCAGAAATGGAAGTTGAAGAGCATTGGCAAGTAAATTTGATAAGAGAATATATCCAACCTCATAACCGGGAAAGTAAAAGGTAGAAATGAATGGCTTCAGTTGTGGAAGAAATTCTTCCATATAGATTTTTCTGCAAAATACCAGAAAGAAAAGATTCAGTGATATGGTGCTTGCTATGGTAAATAGTTTTATGAAAGCAAACCGTCCGGCTTTGTTTTGCAGTCTTAGCCGGGCAAATGGTACAGACAGAATAGTGTCTGTCAAGAGTATTAGCCCCAGCCAGATCAGGTAATCCCAATGCTGTGGGTATTTTAGTAAAAAGGCAAGTTGACGGGAAAAAATTATAATTAGAGATGACAGTAATATCCCGCTTAGCAAAAGATATGAGACGGAACTGTTAAAGGTTTTTTGCTCATTTTCTTTATCTTTTGTGGAGAACCTGAAATAGGTGGTTTCCATGCCGAACAAGAAGATAATATTTAAAAACGCCACATAGGCATAGATGTCAGTATAGATCCCGAATTCGGCAAGTGCTAAGACAGTCGTATAAAAAGGTACTAGCAGGAAGTTGAGAACTCTGCCAATAATACTACTAAGTCCATAAAGTGCTGTCTGCCCGGCGAGTTTTTTATATAAGGACATTCAATTACGAATTACGAATGAAATAATTGCAAATTGGATGAGAATTAATTATTTTAAAATGCATTGGGCTAATTTCTAAAAATTAAGAATTAAGAATTAAAAATTCATAGCCTATTCTCCTTTAAACACAGGCTTTCTTTTTTCCAAAAAGGCATTTACGCCTTCTTTAAAATCTTCCGTTTTGCAACATATCATAAAAGAGTTAGCCTCTGTTTGATAGCCTTTTTCTTCAGGGTCATAGGCAGCATTAACACATTCTACTATTTGAGCTATGGCCAGAGGTGCTTTGGTCGTGATTTTATTAATCAACTCATTACATTTTGGCAACAGGTCTTCTGTGGTGGTCACATAATTTACCAGGCCAAGATTTTTGGCTTCTTCGGCAACCACCATTTCTCCGGTCATCATCATTTCAAAGGCTTTTCCTTTGCCGACAAGATGTGTTAGCCGTTGTGTTCCTCCATATCCCGGAATTATTCCGAGGGTAACTTCAGGCAATCCAAAACGTGCATTATGAGTGGCAATGCGTATATGGCAGGCCATGGCAAGTTCGCATCCTCCGCCCAATGCAAAACCATTTACTGCGGCTATGACAGGCTTGGAGCAGGTTTCAATCATCCTAAAGATTTCCTGCCCGTTTTCTGAAAATTTGCGGGCCACCAGTTCATTGATTCCCGCTATTTCGCTGATATCAGCCCCTGCAACAAAAGCTTTTTCTCCAGCTCCGGTGATGATCAACGCTTTGATGTCATCGTCATCGTTTACCCTTTGTATCACCTGTTTTATTTCTTCCAGTGTTGCTGAATTTAAAGCGTTCATTTTATCTGGCCTGTTAATGGTAAGCATAAATATGCCATTGTTCAGGTCGGTAGCAACATTTCTAAAATTTGTCATAAAAAAATATTAAAAATAGAATTTATTTATTCTGTTGGCTCGCTTTAAATAATTTTTCCTTTTCAAGTTGGGTCAGGCTTTCATATCCTGAAACAGAAATTTTATCCAATATAGCATCTATTTCCTGCTCATCAGGAACTTTAGACCGTGATTTGCTGGTATTATTTCGGTAACTAACCTTTAGATGTCTTGGCCTGAATAGTTTTTGTATCCAATTTGCGACGATGCTGACAGGCTTTCCAAGGTCAGTTCCCTTTTTTAATTGTTTAATATATAAAAATCCGATCAATGCACCGCCTAAATGTGCAATATTTCCACCTGCGTTTTCTCCGGCCATTCCTAAAAAAGAAATGAATATAAAGAATCCTGCTATATAGGCAATTTTTACCGGTCCTAAAAAAATCAGGTGAAATCTGTATTCAGGAAGTAAGGTTGCCGCAGCTACCACTATGGCATAAACGCTACCGGAAGCTCCGATGAGTTTTGCATGTGGTGCTGCATCGGCAAACACAGGCAGAATATTATAAAGTGCTATAAAAAGCAAGCCTGCTACCACCCCTCCTACTATATATAAATTTACCAATCGTCTATGTCCAAGGTATTCCATGATCAACCTACCAAACCAATAAAGGAAGAGCATATTGAATAAAATATGAAAAATTGAGCTTAATGAGTGTGTGAAGAAATAGGTAAATATCGTCCAGGGTTTGGTCACTGCCGTCATTATGTTTGAAGACAAAGCCATTTGCCTCATTATGAAATCGAACACCCTCATATCCTGAGCCATAAAGGAAAAAACCTTTAATATACCCATGACTACAAATACCGCAATATTTATAACAATGATCTGCATCAGGCCATTATCCCGCTTCTTAAAGCTATACTTAAATTCGTCTAATAAACTTGTCATACGTCCTCCTTCAATTATACCTGCTATATCTCCAGTACCTGATTAAAATAAAAGCGAAAATCATACCACCTAAGTGGGCAAAATGGGCAACATTGTCTCCAGGGGTTCTTTGAATTCCTGCATACAGAGTATACAAGCCATAAAACAGAACCATGTATTTTGCCTTGATTGGAAAAGGGAAAAATAGCAAAAACAATTCTGTGTTAGGGAATAACAAAGCAAAGCCCATCAAAATTCCAAAAATAGCTCCGGAAGCTCCGACCATCGGTATATCTATCCTATGATTGTATATCGCAGTTGCCATTTCTTTTGTTTGTCTTATTATCATCGGATTGTCCGGATTTTCCCTGAAATCATCGAGAATATTAAATAACACATCTCTCCGTATAATCCCTCTTCCATATTCATTCATAAATGAGCTAAAGGATGCAGGATCGGGATTCAAAAGATATAATTCCACGGCATTATTAAGCTCTCTTAATTCATACCACACAAATCCCATATAAATAAATGCTGCCCCTAAACCACAAACAAAATAATAAATTAAAAACTTTTGAGGACCAAATGCTCTCTCCAACATGGGGCCGAAAAAAAACAAGCCGATCATATTGCTGAAGAGGTGAGGCCATCCGCCATGCATAAACATGTGCGTTATAAATTGCCAGGGCTGAAATTCTCTAGAGTTGATATACCTTAACCCAAATGTATCAACGGCAGATTCCAATCCTAATAACATACTAACTACAACAAAGACTCCTATGTTTATCAACAGGAGATTTTTAACTATGGGTGTTAAATTATTAAACATCTTCCTCCTGGTGTTTATTGAAAAATCTTCCTATTCTGTTCATGTCCATTACTACAATGGTGTGGTTTCCGTTGGGAGCATAATTAGGATTTTTGCACGCAAAAAGCTGATCGATCAGTGTATTCATTTCCATTACCGAAAGCCTGTTTCCGGTTTTTAAAGCTGCTTTTTTTGCGAGTGAACGAGCCAGGTTTTCTTTTATATCCAACTTTAACTCAGAGCGGTTTTGCTTAAATTGTTCCAAAAGATTCTCAAAGAGATTTTTTTCACCGCCTGTAGGAACATCTGCTGGTGTACCGTTGACAACAATGGAAGTGTTCCCAAATACATTAAAAACAAAGCCCAGGGCTTTAATCTCATTTTCAAGCTCCATTACAAGCGCAAAATCAGCAGGATTAAGTTCAATGGTTTGAGGAAAAAGAAATTGTTGAGAAGCACCAAATTTGTTCTGAAGCATATTCAGGTATTTCTCATAGAGAATGCGTTCATGGGCAGCCTGCTGGTCAACGATTACCATTCCAGATTTTATCTGAGCAACAATATACCTGTTGTGCAACTGAAAGGTTGAATGGTTTTCCGGATCCAGCAGCTCTTTCATAAGCTTCAGGGAATTGCTTGTCATGGAATTGGCCTTGCTTTCAAAAGTTACGGCTTCCTGATGAGCATCCGGCTGTTCAACTTCAGGATTTTCGTTATTTTTGCCGCCTGTTTCAAATTGGTTGTACAAAGTTTCCCAGTTTTTGGTGTCGTTTTTTCTGTACTCCCCGGATGGTCGTGCAGATCCGTGGAATTGGTTAAAATCCATGCTTTTGTCTCCTTGCTGCGATGATATCATCATGTTAAAGTTAATGTCCTGATCAAAATCAATTGATGGAGTTATGTTATGGGTGGCAAGGGATTTTTTTATGGCTGCACGAATGATGGCATAAATGGTGCGTTCATCATCAAACTTTATTTCGGTTTTTGTAGGGTGAACATTAATGTCTATATGCTTTGGATCCAATTCAATAAATAATACATAGAATGGAAAAGAGTCATCCGGCAGCAAAGCTTCATAGGCATTCATTACGGCATGGTGCAGATAGTTGTTGCGAATAAACCGGTTGTTGACAAAGAAGTATTGTTCGCCCCGTGTTTTTCGGGCATGCTCTGGTTTTCCTGCAAATCCATGTATCCTGACCATTTCGGTTTCTTCTTCGCATATGATCAGTTGCTCCTGATATGATTTCCCAAAGAGGGAAACAATCCTGCGGCTGAGTTTTTCCTGAGGAAGGTTATAGGTCTCAAGGTCATTCTGAATCATGGTAAAAGCTATTTCCGGATTGGAAAGTGCTACACGTTGGAATTCCTCCAGGATATGGCGAAGTTCTACCGGGTTTGACTTAAGGAAATTTCTGCGGGCAGGCACATTGTAAAAAAGGTTTTTTACACTTATGCTTGTGCCTGCCGGTGTGGCTACAGGTTCCTGAGCCTTGATTTCCGATCCCTCGATCTTAATGAGTGTGCCTAATTCTTCCTCTTCCTTTCTGGATTTAAGCTCTACCTGGGCAACTGCCGCAATGGAAGCCATCGCTTCACCACGAAAGCCCATGGTTCTTATGCAGAAAAGATCTTCTGTCCTGGAGATTTTAGACGTGGCATGCCTTTCGAAACACATGCGGGCATCTGTTTCGGACATTCCTTTTCCATTGTCAATTACCTGTATAAGCTGCTTTCCGGCATCTTTAACAATTAATTGAATAGATGTGCTCCCGGCATCTATGGCATTTTCAAGAAGCTCTTTGACTACCGAGGCTGGTCGCTGAACAACTTCTCCGGCCGCAATTTGGTTGGCCAGGGCATCAGGCAATAATTTTATTATATCAGGCATTAAGTGAGAATCTCCTGCTTCAAGTTAAGTTTTTTATCTTTATTACGAAATTAAACTATTATAAACACGTTTTTCTTTTAGTATGTTTTGAAAAACATTATGTTTAATAATTCTTTAAACTCTATGCAAATTTAATGGTTTTATATAGTAAGCCCAATAAAATTAAAAAGGTGAAAATTATTTTGAATTTTTAGCACAATTATTGAGTTTATTTGTTTCATAGAAAATCAGATCGTGGGAATGCCCAAAAAGTTATTATTTATAGTCTTTGTTCCGTTACTTTTCCTTATGAGTGCTTGGGAGAAGCCGGGGAAACAAGCCAAGCCCAGAATAGATTTTTGGGTGGACAGTGTTATGGCTTCGCTTAGCCCGGAGGAAAGGATCGGACAGCTTTTTATGGTCGCGGCATATTCTAACAAAGATGGGAAGCATGTTGCCGAAATTGAAGAACTTGTCAGCAAGTATAATCTTGGAGGCCTGATCTTTTTTCAAGGTGGCCCACACCGTCAGGCAGTTCTTACAAACCGCTATCAACGCCTTGCCAGGGTACCTTTAATGATTGCCATGGATGCCGAGTGGGGGCTTGCCATGCGCCTTGACAGTACCATAAGCTTTCCTAAACAAATGACCCTTGGGGCTATTGAAGACAATCGGATGATTTATAAAATGGGATCTGAAGTAGCCCGTCAATGCAATCGTCTGGGGGTTCATGTTAATTTTGCACCTGTAGTGGATATTAATAGTAATCCAAAAAATCCGATTATTGGGATGCGCTCTTTTGGTGAAGATAAAAAGAATGTATCCCTGAAAGGCGTTGCTTATATGAAAGGTATGCAGGACCGCAAGGTTATTGCCAATGCAAAGCACTTTCCCGGTCACGGCGATACAGGAACAGACTCACATCTTACTTTGCCAGTGATCATGCATTCTAAGGAGCGGCTTAATGATATTGAACTCTTTCCTTTCCGTGAATTAATCCGGGACAGCATTATGAGTATTATGGTGGCGCACATTCATGTTCCAGCCTATGATAATTCTACCAATAAAGCCACGACATTGTCCAAGACGGTAGTGACCGATCTTCTGAAAAACGAAATGCAGTTTAAGGGATTGGTCTTTACCGACGCCTTAAACATGAAAGGTGTAAGTAGCTTCTATAAGCCCGGAGAAGTAGATGTGTTGGCTTTGCTTGCCGGAAATGATGTATTGCTATATGCTGAGAATGTGCCTCTGGCTATAAAAAAAATAATGAAAGCCATTAAGAGCAAAGATATATCTCAGGAAGAAATTGATCTGAGGGTACGTAAAATTCTCAGAGCTAAATATTGGGCGGGGCTTGATAAAACGCCACAGATAAAAGTAGAAAAGCTTCATGAAGAGCTGAACGACACCAAGGCGCACGCTACTCAGCAGGAACTTTTTGAAAAAGCTATGACGCTGGTTAAGAACGAGCGTGGCCTGATTCCTGTCAAAATTCTTGACACTTCTTCTTTCGCTTCTGTTTCCATAGGATTGGATAAAGGCAATGCTTTTCAAAGTTCCCTGGACAAGTACGCTACATTTTCACATTTTGCTGTACCAAATAAGTACGCTGATGAAGCTTTTTATGATAACATTCTAAAAGAGCTAGTTAAACATAAGGTTGTAGTTGTAGGCCTTCATAATACCAATCCATGGAATAACAAAGATTATGGCATTACGGAGAATTCACGGAAGTTTATTGAAAAACTTCATCAGGTGCATTCTAATGTAATTCTATCTGTTTTTGCCAATCCGTATAGTTTGAAATATTTTGAGAATTACCCGCATTTAATATGTGGGTATGAAGATAATGAAACCACCAACCGTATTGTGCCTCAGATAATTTTTGGCGGCCTTACCCCGACGGGGAAACTGCCGGTTACGGTATCAGACAAATTGCCTTTGGGCAGTGGGTTGATGATTACAGAGAAAATGCAAAGGTTACGCCACGGGTTTCCTGAAAATGCTGGTATGCATGGCTCTACACTTGCTAGAATTGATAGTATTTTTAAAAAAGCTATAGCTGACGGAGCTACACCCGGAGGACAGGTGCTTATAGCAAAGGATGGGATTGTCGTTTATAATAAAGCTTTTGGCCATACAACCTATGACAAGACAGAGCCTGTAACAGAAAATACCATTTATGATATTGCTTCCATTACCAAAGTGGCAGGCACGATGCAGGCGGTCATGTTTTTGTATGACCGGGGTGTGTTGGATCTCAATAAAAAAGCATCCTATTATCTTCCGGAGTTGAAGGGTACAAATAAAGAAGACCTTATCGTCAGAGACATACTTGGCCACCAGGCTGGCCTGGTGCCGTACTTGCCATACTGGAAAAAGACCATTGATGCGGGCGGGTTTATGCCTACCTGTTATGCTTATCAGAAAGATGAAGCTCATCCCAACGAAGTTATTCCCGGCGTTTATTCCATAGGCTCCATAGAAGACAGCCTCTGGAATTGGACCATTAATTCGGATCTTCTGAAGAAGAAGAAAAAAGAAAAATATGGTTATGTGTACAGCGACCTTGGGTTTTATATTATGAAAAGGGTTTCAGAGAAGCTGCTTAATCAACCTATAGATGATTTTCTTCAACAGAACTTATATGACCCTTTGGGCTTGACAACCACATGCTATAAGCCATTGTGCAAATTTACGCCGGAGATGATTGCTCCAACGGAGGATGATAAGTTCTTTAGGAAGACCTTTATAAGAGGGACAGTCCATGACCAGGGGGCGGCCATGTTAGGAGGGGTAGCAGGCCATGCCGGTTTGTTCAGTAATGCCAGTGATCTGGCTGTTCTTATGCAAATGCATTTACAGAAAGGTTACTACGGAGGGCTGAGGTATTATAAACCGGAAACGATACCGTATTTTACAAAAAAGCAGTTTGAGAAGAATAGGAGAGGTTTGGGATGGGACAAGCCTGAACCGGATGGGGGAGGGCCTACTTCCGACCTGGTTTCCCCGTCTACCTTTGGCCATACCGGATTTACCGGGACAGGTGCCTGGGTTGATCCCGAGCAAAACCTGGTATACATATTCTTGTCCAACAGGGTATGCCCGGATGCTAATAACACCAAATTAATTAAATACAATGTAAGGACCGTGATTCAGGATCAAATTTATAAAGCTATTTTGGAGTATAATAAATAAAGATGAAAATCATGTTTGCTGTGATTGGTTTATAATTTATTCATTTTCCGGAATAGTCCTTCGGCTATTTTTTGTAAGAAAGTTTTCGTTTTTTGTTAATAATCTAACATTATATTTATACATGTAAATGTAATGTGTATTTTTGGTAGAAATTTACTGTCAGGCATACTATATGCTTGATGAATTTTTTAAAAGTGCCTGCATGAAAATTGGAATAGTATGTTATCCTACATTTGGCGGTAGTGGCGTTGTCGCTACCGAACTGGGAATTGCCCTGGCAAAACAAGGTCATCAAGTGCATTTTATAACCTATACGCAACCTGCACGCCTGGATTTCTTTAATGAAAACCTATTTTATCATGAAGTAACCTTTACTACCTATCCGTTGTTTGAGTATCCTCCCTATGAGCTTGCTTTGGCCAGTAAAATGGTTAACGTGGTTCGTTATGAGAAACTGGATCTTTTGCATGTGCATTACGCCATTCCTCATGCTTCGGCAGCTTATATGGCCAAGCAGATACTTAAAGAAGAGGGTATATACATTCCGGTTATCACCACTTTGCATGGGACTGACATTACGTTGGTAGGGAAGGATGTGTCCTATGAGCCGGTTGTTACGTTCAGCATCAATCAATCGGATGGTGTTACGGCGGTGTCTGATGATTTGAAAAAGGATACCTATGCACACTTTAATATAAAAAAGGAAATTCACGTAATTCCGAATTTTATAGACATTGATAAATTTAAAAAAAACAAAAAAGAATATTTTAGAAGAGCGATATGCCCTGATAACGAAAAGATGATCGTCCATACTTCCAATTTCAGGGAAGTAAAAAGGATTGGTGATGTGGTTCAGGTATTTGAAGAAATCCGTAAACAAATTCCCTGCAAGCTTCTTATGGTTGGTGATGGTCCTGAAAGGCCAAAAATCGAATTATTATGCCGTGAGCTCAACGTACATAAGGATGTGCGCTTTCTTGGAAAACTTGAAGCAGTAGAAGAAGTTTTGTCTTTGTGTGATTTATTTATTCTGCCATCAGAGAAAGAAAGCTTTGGATTAGCGGCACTGGAAGCCATGGCATGTGAGGTTCCATTGATTTGTTCAGATGCGGGAGGATTGCCTGAACTTAACATTCATGGCAAAACTGGGTTCATTAGTAAAGTAGGTGATATAAATGATATGGTGAAAAATGCATTATACATATTAGATGACCAAAATCTTCCTGAATTTCGAAAAAATGCACTTAAACGAGCCAGGGAATTTGATATTAATTTGATATTACCGAAATACATTAACCTTTATAAGGACGTGTTGGAGCCAAGAAAACAAAAACTTTAGAGTTTAAATGATTTATTCTTAAAATTTTTTTATACTGTTTTTAAGTGAATTGCGATGGAAAATCATTCATATAATACTATCCGGCCTAAACATAGCGGTACGAAGCAAATTTTCGATAACCCGATATTGGAAAGACTGTCGAGAACGCATATTTCTGTTCCGATTACAATCTTTTTGAGTATTTCAGCAGGCCTTCTTTATTATGGATTCTTATATACTACTTTGGTCAGTTATTTAATTCCAGTGGTTTTTGCCGTTGGTCTTTTGACCTTTAGTTTTATAGAATACCTTGTTCACAGGTATGTCTTTCATATGGACACAAGTACTCCGTTAAAGAGAAAAGTCCAGTATGCATTTCATGGAGTACATCATGAGTATCCAAAAGATAAAACGCGTTTGGCGATGCCACCATTGATGAGTATGACGCTATGTGTTCTTTTGTTTTTACTTTTTTATTTTATGATTAATACCTGGGTTTTTGCGTTTCTTCCCGGGTTTCTGACGGGTTATGCCGCATACTTGTTTGTACATTTTATTGTACATGCATATGCACCCCCAAAGAATTTCTTTAAATCTCTTTGGATAAATCACAGCATTCACCATTATAAGGATTCAGGAGTGGTTTTTGGTGTTTCTTCTCCTCTTTGGGACTATGTGTTTAACACCATGCCAAAGAAGTAAAATTAAGAATAGGTAATTTGGTGATTTTCAAAAGCCGGAATTGCCGGAATAAAATTCGCTAAAAATAGTTAAATATTTTGTGTATTTGGTTTGCAAATTAAAAAATGAAGTTATAATATTGCAGTCCAATTGAGACAATAAGTAAAATTCCTCCTTAGCTCAGCTGGTTAGAGCACATGACTGTTAATCATGGGGTCCTTGGTTCGAGCCCAAGAGGGGGAGCAAAAAGCCATCAGCGATGATGGCTTTTTTTAGTTAAATGATAATTGTGCTACAGAAAATCTAAGGGTTCTTTGCCTAATAGATTTTATTATCATGGCGAATTGTGTTTATATTCTTTATTCAAGTAAGTTAAATCATTTCTATGTTGGCCAGACCTCTGATTTTGAGGTTCGCTTTGCTCAGCACAATGATGTTAGAAGTCAATATTCCACATCAAAAGGCAGGCCTTGGGAAGTATTTCTCATAATTGGGTGCTCAGCTTTATCACAAGCGATAAAAATTGAAAGACACATCAAGAAAATGAAAAGCTCTACTTATATTAAAAATCTCAAGGAGTATCCTGAAATGGTAGAAAAATTATTAAGAAAATATGGAGCACATGACTGTTAATCATGCCCCGATAGCTATCGGGGTTGGTTCGAGCCCAAGAGGGGGAGCAAAAGTGAAAAACCGTTAGCAATAACGGTTTTTTTTTGTTTTATTAAAACAGCTTTAGGTTATGCCCTTTGCTTATATTATTGAATCTGTCAAAACGGGTGAATATTATATTGGCTGTTTCCGTGGTTGGTGACTCACCAACCACTCTGAAATCTATGACCTACATCTGAGCTAAGAAAAATTAAGTAAAATCAGATGAAAAGTAAACGGTAGTAGATGGCCTGTGAGCCACAGGCCATGGATAGGGCAATATAAACTTCAATAGGTGTTTGGTTTGCAGATTATTTCCGTGGTTGATACTCCGCTCCAGAGTTTCTCCCTAAGAGGACTCTGGAATTTTTAAAGCCCTAAACCGGGATCAGGCTCTTCGTGCATCCGCCCCAGCGGATTATCGTGTTTTTCTTCGTGCCCACCGTGATACCATAAAAACGCCTGCGCTTCAGTGCCACTCCGTGTCAAACTCTGTGTTACCCCATGGTTTACAAAACAACAAAGCAGCAAAAAGAGCTATGCTTGCCACGAAAATGTGCTGATTTATTTATTTTTGCTACCTAATAGAAAGTTCTATTGCATATTCCAGGTTAAACCAGCCTGCCAATCCAAGCCCTCAAAAACCCGATTCCATAGCCTGCTAACTGCGTAAAAGCTGCCGCTACAGAATACAGCCCCGTAAAAAAGCTTTTATTGCTGAGCGAGGCATCAATTATTATGGCTAGTGTATAAATGATGAGGGGAATGACAAATAGAATATGCTTGGGGGCAAGCATAAGGCTTAAGATAAGCCCCAGAGTAAAAAGACTGGGTAAAAAATGGACAAGCTTTAACGACTCCGGGTGTAGTTCGTGCAGTTTTACCCGGGCCTTGCCGGACTGATAAACCTGATGAAAAAACTTTCTCAGATCAGTACGGCGCTTGTGGTATACATATGCTTCAGGAATTAAGGCTGTTTTAAACCCTTTTCTCATGATACGAATAGACATGTCTATGTCTTCACCATATCGGATAGAGGAGAAGCCTGAAGTTGCTTCGAAAACTTTGCGGCTATAGCCCATGTTAAAACTCCGGGGATGGAATTTCTCCATGCTTTTTTTACCACCCCTTATCCCTCCGGTCGTGAAAAAAGAGGTCATGGCATAACTTACCGCTTTCTGCATCACACTAAATTCAGGATCAGCCATATCAGGCCCTCCAAAGCAATCTACAGGATTATCTTGTAAAAATTCATCTACTGCCCTTAGATATCCTTTGGGAATTACGCAGTCAGAATCGAGAAAAATAAAAAAGTCTGATTTGGCCGCTGCTGCACCATAATTCCTGGACAATCCGGGACCGGAATTGGCTTTTGTATGATACTGAATACTGAGCTTGTCTGCAAATCCATCAATTACAGATTTTGAAGGTATTTGAGAACCATCCTCCACAATGATTACCTCAAAATCTGTAAATATTTGCCTGGTAAGGCTTGCCAGAAGTTCGTTTATTTCTTCGGGGCGGTTGTAAAGAGGTATAATCAGCGAATATTGAGGCATATCTTACAAAAAATACTCAAATTTCATTAAATAAGATGATCGCAGAGGAATTTATATTCACAATGATAATTTGAATTAACAAAACAAGCTTTATTTTTGAAACAATAAATTTAATTAAATAGTAATTAATAGAATAAATTTTTTTGGGAATGATAAAGTCAATGACCGGATTTGGTTCTGCGGTGACAGATAATGATCAGAGGATGATCTCAGTGGAAGTAAAATCGCTTAATTCAAAATTTTTAGATGCAAACCTGCGCCTGCCTAAAGAATACCTTGACAAAGAAATTGAGGTGCGTAATATTCTTACCAATACTGTGGAGCGTGGAAAGGTATCACTTTGCATAGAACTACAGCAAAAAGGAGAGGTGAAACCTAAGATGTTTATCAACAGGCCTCTGGTAAAACAATATTACACGGATCTTTTGGAAACGGCTAACGAAGTAGGTGCTGATACATCCGATCTTTTTCGTCTTGCTCTGGGAATGCCTAAGGCAATGGAAAGTGAAATAGAATCGGCCGAGGATGAAGAAGAATGGAAACAGATCCTTGACACGCTACAGAAGGCCATAAAAAAATGTGATGAATTCCGTCTTGATGAGGGTAGGGGGTTGGAAGAGAAATTTATGGGCTATATAAAAAGAATAGAGGAGCTGTTTGAAAAAGTAATCGCCCCTGATCCTAAAAGGTTAGAGGGGTTCAGGCAAAGAATACAGTCGCACATGCAGGAGTTTGTTAATTCTGAGCAGGTCGACAAAAATCGTTTTGAGCAGGAACTGATCTATTACATAGAAAAATTAGATATAAGCGAAGAGAAAG
>JBKBXU010000059.1:0-17335 GCA_046313675.1 Cytophagaceae bacterium | reverse complement strand
GCTTTTCTTGTCATTCAGATAAGTATTGCCAGTTTTCACAAAGTCTTTATCCGGCAAGTCGAAAATAATATCCGCAGAAAACATATCAGAGAATGCCGATTCCAACGCTTTTGATAATGAATCTTTTATCATTTCAAGACCTTCAACATCAATCTCATCATCCTGATCGTCCTGACCGAAAGCTAGGTTTGAAAAGAAAATAAAAGGGGCAATGAGAAGGATTAATTTAATTTTTTTCATTTAGGTAGTTTTATGAGCAATATAATACTGATAACGAATAAATGTTAATTTTTAAATGGTAACTTTCTTACCTATTTTTAATACCAACAATCAGTCGTTTGCTTTTTCTGGTAAAGCGGGCATATAATAAACATGCTGCAATCGTAAGTCCGCAGAAAAGGCCATACCATATACCTTCCACCCCATAGCCCATAGGGAAGGCCATAAAATATCCCAAAGGCAAGCCCAGCAGCCAATACGATATAAGTGCAATGGCAGTAGGTATACGAATATCACCAATACCCCGAAGAGCACCCAGGCCTACCACCTGAACACCATCCGAAAGTTGAAAGAACGCAGAAATCAATAACAGCGACGTAGCCATTGCTCCAATATCAACATCGGCAATGTATAAAGCCGGAAGGTATTGACGAAAAGCCAGAAAACCCAATGCACAACATCCCATAAAAACTAAAGCCAAATGAAATGCGGCGATTCCTGCCTTTCGCATAGCGAAATAATCTTTCTTCCCAAACTCATGGCCTATCCGTACGGTTGCGGCAGAGGCAATTCCAGTAGCAGTCATATAGGTTATGGCGGCCATATTTAATGCGATATGGTGAGCGGCAATTTCCTTTGCACCCAACCAGCCTACCATAATAGCAGCAAATCCAAATGCCCCCGCCTCTAAAGTAAGCTGAACTCCTACCGGAAGGCTCATTTTCAAGAGATGGCTAAAGATGCTTAGCGACCACTTGATTTCCTTGAACATAGCCCAATAACTCTTGAACCTGGGATAGTAAAAAACAAAAGCAAACATAGCAACAGCAATCACCACCCTTGAAATCAATGTAGCATAAGCGGCGCCATTTACTCCCAACTGCGGAAATCCAAACTTTCCATGAATAAGCAGATAATTTAAAATGATGTTAATGACATTACCAATAATGGAAATTATCATTGCCTGTCGTGTGAGGGCTAGTCCTTCGGCAAATTGCCTGAACACCTGAAAGATCATTAACGGAACCATGGATATGGCCATGATCTTAAAAAATGGAATTGCCAGAGATATGACTTCTTCCGGCTGTTTCAGATAAGTAAGCATGGGAGAAGACGCATACAAACCCAGACAAAGGATAAGTCCTGTAAGCACATTTAAGACAATGGCATGCTTTAAAATACTACTAATGTCCCTGGGATTTTTTTCACCATCCGCCTTGGCAATCAGCGGTGAAATGCCATAGGAGATTCCTATCCCAAGCATCATAAAGGGTATAAAAGAACTAAACCCAATCGTTACCCCGGCAAGCGCAACGCCTCCCAAACTACCAACCATGATACTGTCTGCCACCCCTACAGCCATATGACCTAACTGACTTAGAGCCACCGGATAGGCAATCTTTAAATTTCTCTTATATTGATCAATTAACAGCACCAGGTTCGACTAATTTATAAAGCGTGCAAAAATAGCATTTCATTTTGGATTAACTTTTTAAATTTTAAGTAAGTTCGAAGTAATTTTCCCCGGAGCGTATTTTGGAATAAATTTTGCTTAAATTAAGCTTTCAAAAGATTTTAGTGGCTAAATAAGGAATGGGAGAGTTAAAATGCCCCAACCCTCTAAATGTAAAAAATACACTAAACTAAATTTAGAAAATATCGTTAATATGGTTATTTGAGAAACGTTGAATTACATTTTCATGATTAAATTATTTAAGATTAGAACATTTAATATTTTTTTACTCCTGTTGTTGTCTGCTTCGGTTTTTCTCTTTAACTGCAAAGGTAAAGCGGAGGACGAGCCAGAACCGGAGGAGCCTGAAGAAATCATAATACCAACCAATACACCTGCTGTAGAACGCTGGGGCCAGTTAAGTGTAGAAGGGAATAGAATAGTTGGAAAGGATGGCAATCCGGTTGTACTGAGGGGGATGTCTTTCTTCTGGAGTCAATGGCCGGAAGGTTCTAAATATTATAATAAAGATGTGGTAAAATGGCTTCGCGACGACTGGAGATGCACCGTAATACGTGCCGCTATGGCTGTTGACCAAATTCACGGTGGCTATACAACATCTCCCACCATTGCAGAAAGAGAAAAAGCAAAAATCATAGAAGTAATAGATGCTGCCATTGATAATGGCTTGTATGTAATTATTGACTGGCATTCTCATGAGGCAGAAGAGACGGTTGAAGACGCAAAAGCGTTCTTTGCGGAAATGGCACAAACGTATGGACATTATCCTAACATCATTTACGAAACCTACAATGAGCCTATAAACCAGGACTGGTCTACCGTAATAAAGCCATATCATGAAGCGGTTATTGATACCATCAGACACTATGACCAGAATAACATCATCGTTTGTGGTACAGGCAGGTGGGCTCAGGACGTAGACATTGCTGCCGATGACCCTATAATGGGAAGAAAGCACATTGCGTATACACTTCATTATTATGCGACCACACACGGAAGATTTTTGAGAGGCAAGGCCAATTATGCCCTAAACAAGGGCCTTGCATTAATGGTCACCGAGTATGGCACCTGTGAAGCCAACGGTGATGGATTCCTTGACAAGGAGGAAAGTCAAATCTGGTGGGACTGGATGGACTCACACAGGATTTCCCATTGCAACTGGTCAGTATCCGATAAAAATGAAACCGCATCTGCGCTGGTAAGAAATGCCAATTCATTAGGAGGCTGGACTGAAGAGGAAATTTCTCCTTCAGGAAAATTCGTCAGAGAACACCTGAAGTCAAAAAACCCTGCGCCAGCGGAATAAACTATATTTTTACTCCCGCAAGAATTCGGTCAAGTACACCTTCCTTTAAGGAATAAGTAGAAACCCGAATGGACTTAATGTCAATCTTATGCAAGATGAAGGCATTTAATCAAAACTTTCATACAAAAGACCAAGTTTCGCTATTAGGAATCTTTGGCGTTTAAACACACAAATTTAGTTGCTTTTAAAAACACTCCCCCCTCACAATAACATCTTCGTTCTCTTGAAAGATTATAAGTTATTGATAAAGGTTTAGCAGAATATATCGGTAAGGCAGGAGCGGGTGGGTGTCCACGGCCGGCGTGAGACCAATTGCGGCTAGTGCGAAAGGAGGCCTTTTAAAAATGCCATTCTGGCAGTATATTAGCCACTACTACACAGTTAAGGCATTTTTCTGGCGGGGAGCTTTGCGGGTTTAGCGGGTGGCAATTTGGCTTTCGGCCGTGGTGTCCTTTTTTTCTTTCTTTTTTTGGACAAGCAAAAAAAGAAAAAGTAAAATTTGAAGTGCAATTTTTCAAAGTTACCCAAATAATTCTCCGGACGCTGCTAAGTAGAAACTATCAATCACACCTGTACTGAAAGACTGGAAGCGTTCCGTATTTTATTATAAATCTAATTGTTATTAATTTTTAGAAATTAACATCTGAAATCCAAAAATCCCGCTCCGGCAGAATAGTAAGCTTATATCTTTACTCCTGCAAGAATTCGGTCAAGCACACCTTCCTTTAAAGAATAGGTAGAAACCCGAATGGTCTTAATGTCAAGCTTATGCAAGATAAAGCTTATCATACAGCAGGCTACAACGATCATATCTACCCTCATCTCACTCATACCGGGGATAAGCAGCCTTTGCTCCTTGTCCCTGCTTATGATTTCCTGATGTATACGACAATAATCCTCCATATTCAGCGAATATTCTTTTTCATTATCTGCCACAAAAGTCCTACCTTTTTCCTGATTATCGATTTCAGAAAGTGTATCAAAGGTTCCTGAAGAACCTACCAAAATCTCAGGATCAAATTCTTCAGCAGCCTCAAACAAAGGCACTAAAGATTCATCTAAAAAATAAGCAATGTTTCGAATATCTTCTTCAGAAATCGGATCATGCTGGTGAAATTTATCCAAAAGACGTTGTGCACCTATTTCAAAACTCTGCTTCCAAAAGATCTTCTCTCTGTTGCAAATTATAAATTCGACACTTCCCCCTCCTATATCCATCACCAGAGAAGTCGCCATTCCAAGGTCAATAGCGGAACGAACACCATAATATATGTACTCTGCCTCCTTATCACCGGATATGACCTGGACATCTATGTCAGCATGTTTCTTTATATCCTTCACCAGTTGCCCCCCGTTGCCTGCCACACGTATGGCGCTTGTAGCTGTGGCATAAATCTGTTTTACATGGTAAGAATCAATGGTTTTTTTAAAGAAATCTATGGTATTCAATGCCCTGGCATAAGCTTTCGGAGTAATAGTACCATCAGAAATGCCACCTTTCCCTAACTTGACTGCCACCTTCTCCTTATGCACAACATCGCCATGCAGATTGGAAATCAGCAGATGAAAGGTATTTGTACCCATATCTATAACGGCGATCTTTTCTTCTGAGGGCATGAACATTTTTTTCCTAATTTAATATTTTTCCTGAGTTTATAGCTTTTTAAGTTAAATTAAAAAGCTAATTGTATAACAAAATGTTATAGTATAATCGGCGAAAATAGCTTACAATTCTGTATTTGTATGGTAAACCTTTTATATTTGACGAGGATTAAAATGAAATTGTATGAAGTCAATATCCGATAAATTTGAGCTCTTAAAAAAGAAGAATCAGGAGGCAATGCTTGGTGGAGGGGAAAAACGCATTGAATCGCAGCACCAGAAAGGAAAGCTGACGGCAAGGGAACGAATTGCCCTATTAATTGATGAGGGCACTTTTGAAGAAATCGGAAAGTTTATTGTCCACCGATGCCGGGACTTTGGACTGGAAAAAGAGCAATACCCCGGTGATGGGGTTATCACCGGATTTGGAACCATCAACGGCCGCTTGGTTTATGTATTTTCTCAGGACTTTACCGTGTTTGGCGGATCCTTATCGGAGGCTCATGCAGAAAAGATCTGCAAAATCATGGATCTGGCTCTTAAAAACGGAGCTCCCGTGATTGGATTAAACGACAGTGGCGGCGCCCGTATTCAGGAAGGAGTAGTTTCACTGGGGGGCTATGCTGATATATTCTATAGAAATACCATTGCCTCCGGGGTTATACCTCAGATTTCAGCCATCATGGGGCCATGTGCCGGTGGTGCTGTTTACTCCCCGGCTATTACCGATTTTATAATGATGGTCGAAAACACCTCCTATATGTTTGTCACCGGCCCCAATGTGGTGAAAACCGTCACACATGAAACGGTAACGGCTGAAGAGCTTGGCGGAGCCAGTGCGCACAGTACCAAAAGTGGCGTCACTCATTTTTCCTGTGCTAATGAGGTAGAATGCATCAGTAATATTAAAAAACTGCTAAAATACATTCCCCAGAATTGCGAAGAAGACGCCCCCGTATATGACTACGAGATGAAGGGCAATGAAATGGTACCGGCACTGAATGAAGTAATTCCGGAAAACCCAAACCAGCCCTACGATATGCGTGAAGTGATAGAAAAGCTTGTCGATGCAGACAGCTTCTTTGAAGTTCATAAAGATTATGCGGAGAACATGGTGGTAGGCTTTTCCTTGATAGGAGGCAGAAGCATAGGCATTGTAGGCAATCAGCCTGCTGTATTAGCCGGAGTTCTGGATATCAATGCCAGCACGAAGGCTGCACGTTTTGTACGGTTCTGCGATTCGTTCAATATCCCTTTGCTTGTTTTGGTCGACGTACCCGGATTCCTTCCGGGCACCAATCAGGAGTGGAATGGAATCATAACCAATGGGGCAAAACTCCTTTATGCATTCAGCGAAGCAACCGTGCCACGCATCACTGTCATTACACGTAAAGCCTATGGAGGTGCCTATGATGTGATGAATTCAAAACACATTGGCGCAGACCTGAATTTTGCCTGGCCTATGGCTGAAATTGCCGTAATGGGGGCAAAAGGTGCGGCTGAAATTATCTTTAAAAGAGAGATAGCCGAAGCAAAAGATCCGGAAGCAAAACTACAGGAAAAAGTAGATGAATATACCGAAAAGTTTGCCAACCCTTACCTTGCGGCAGGTCGAGGTTACATCGATGAAGTAATACGTCCGGAAGAAACGCGAAAAAAACTATTAACCGGATTTAAAATGTTAGAAAACAAAGTGGCCACACTACCACGAAAAAAACATGGAAATATCCCTTTATAATAACCATAAAAATTATTTAAAAATATGAATGAAAAGAGCCTGAAGTTTTTAGAAGAATATTTAAATAATGCCTCCCCGACGGGATTTGAGACAAACGGCCAGAAATTGTGGCTGAAGTATATGAAACCATACATAGATCAGTATTTTACCGACACCTATGGAACAGCCGTTGGAGTTATAAACCCAGAGGCAGAATTCAAAGTTGTGATTGAGGCACATGCCGATGAAATCTCCTGGTTTGTTAATTATATTACAAAAGAAGGATACATCTATCTGAGAAAAAATGGAGGATCCGATCATTCCATCGCCCCTTCTAAAAGAGTCAATATCCATACGCCGAAAGGAATAGTAAAAGGGATTTTTGGCTGGCCTGCCATTCATGTTCGCGACAGTGAAAACGACAAAGCCCCAACAATGAAAAATATTTTCCTCGACCTGGGCTGCAGCAGCAAGGAAGAGGTAGAAGCTTTAGGCGTTCATGTAGGTTGCGTTGCCACGTTTGATGATGAATTCATTGTATTAAATGATAAATATTTTGTTGGAAGAGCTTTGGACAACAGAATCGGTGGATTTATGATTGCTGAGGTAGCTCGTAAACTTAAGGAGAACAACATAAAATTGCCCTTCGGTTTATACATAGTAAATGCGGTTCAGGAAGAAATTGGACTTCGGGGTGCTGAAATGATTGCCCATAGAATTAAACCCGATGTGGCCATCGTTACGGATGTATGCCATGACACCCAATCGCCTGCATACAATAAGGTATCAAGCGGTGACCTGTCCTGTGGCAAAGGGCCTGTTCTTACCTATGGACCGGCAGTACAAAATAATCTGCTAAATATGATTATTGAAGTAGCGCAGAATAAAGAAATACCTTTCCAAAGGGCTTCAGCTTATCGCGCCACCGGTACCGACACCGATGCTTTTGCTTATTCCAATGCAGGTGTATGTTCGGCCTTAATTTCACTCCCTTTAAAATATATGCATACCACGGTTGAAACAGTTGCAAAAGAAGATGTGGAAAATGTGATCAGACTTATGTATGAGTTCCTTGTACAATTGCCCTCTGGCCATGATTTCAGATACATCAAATAAAAAGTGTTAAGGGTTAAGTTCAAAAGTAAAATTCTAAGCTTTAAGAATTGAAAATTTGAACTGCTCAAATAGGTTATCCGAATAAAATCAACAAAAAAAAGAGGCTGTCTAACTTTTGAGACAGCCTCTTTTTTTAATTATACGATGGTTTATCAATATCAGGTTTATCATAATTCCTGTTGGGGTTATTCACCCTCATATTTTCAGCCGGATGACCATCCCCATCTGTATACTTTTCAGATCTTTCAAAATGTTCATCCAGGTTTTCTACCTGATATACCTCTTTAACTTCTGATTTATCACTTTCTGACCTCTGTGGCGATCCTTTTGCAGGCCCGGCCACTTTCTTAGTCGGTGCAATTTTCCTAGACATATATAACCCTCCTTTATTATTTAACAAAAATTAGGGGCAAATAGGTGCAAAATACCTTTAACGCTTATTCTCTTTCTAGCATATGTAGAAAAATCAACCTTTCTACATATGCAGAATATATTTATTCTGAAATATATCAAAACCTATCTTAAGCAAAATAAGGAATAGTATAGCCGCTTGCTGGGTGAAGAAATATGCCAAAAAACCTGAAACAATCATAAGAAAAATATTCAACATAATAATGCGCAAAAACACCCTGCCAAACAGATTTACAATTGTCAAAGTTTTATACTCCCCTGAAATTAAAAAGTCTTTGATAAAGCTAAAACCATAGCTAAGAAAAATGGACACAACAGCCAGCCATATGAAATCCAGATTTTCTCCATAGGTAGAAAACTGACTTTTCTTTCCACCCCCATAAAGTTCATGAATATAATAAATATAGCCTCCGAGCATGGAACCCACTACTGCTATATAAAGAGGAAAGAAAAATAATTTATAGAACCATAAAGCCGCCAGATTGGAAAAGTTTTCCCTATCACGAACTATAAAAATTTTAAGAAGGCTATATAAGGCGATGATAACACATTCCAACAAATAAATCAGCAGTATGGTATAAAGACTCAGGTTCCATACCCAGGCAGATACCAGGGTAATAAGGTTGAAAAAAATAATAACAACTAATGAACTGATGTCTTTATGTGTACTAGCCGCTAGTGCTTTCATTCCGGCTCTCTCATATTATGAAACACTGTTTGGACATCGTCATCCTCTTCCAGCTTCTCAATAAGACTATTTATTTCTTCTGCCTGAGCACCGCTCAGATCTACCATGGTATTTGGAATTCTCTGCAATTCCGAACTGATGACATTCAACCCACGTTCTTCCAGAGCTTTTTGCATGGCACCAAAATCTGCAAATGAAGTTTCAATATAAATGTGTTCCTCATCCTGATTAATTTCCTCTGCACCAAAGTCAATTAATTCAAGTTCCAGGTCTTCCATATTGACATTCTCCGGATTCAGGGTGAAAATACCTTTACGCTCGAATATAAATTCCAATGACCCGGACTTTCCAATACTTCCTCCGGCCTTATCGAATATCAGTCTTATGTTGGCTACGGTACGATTAGGATTATCTGTGGCTGTTTCTACGACTATACCTACCCCGTATGGACCATATCCTTCATACACAATTTCTTCAAAATCCTTTTCATCCTTTGATGAAGCGCGCTTGATGGCTGCTTCAATCCGGTCCTTTGGCATATTATCGCCTTTGGCATTCTGAATGACTACTCGCAAACGGGGGTTTGTCTCAGGCTCTGGGCCTCCTTGCTTAACGGCAATAGCGATCTCCTTTCCATATTTTGAAAAGGTTTTGGCCATTTGGTTCCATCTTTTTTCTTTTCGCGCTCTGCGAAATTCAAATGCTCTTCCCATATCTAAAGTTTGTAAACTTCAAATATATAGGATTTTTAGATAGAATATTTATGAAAGGAATATTATTTTATGAAAAGACTTCCATAAAGGATTGTCTTATGGTAATCGATCCAGACGTTCCCAGGTATCTGTTTTTCCAACCCATCGAACCCCTATGTAACCCCGAACATCAAGGGTATTTATGTCCTTCATCCTCATCACTGATTTATACTCTTTCCCACTATCCGGATTATAAATTTTTCCATGATCCCAGGTATGGTTTCCGATATATTTAAAATCCCTCAAACCTATCAAACCTACAACTGGATTGTCTCTTAATTTAGGATTGGGGTTATTCACATCCTTATGGGGCTCTCCGGATCTATTTAAAGGCTTTTCCAGCCATACAATTTTTCCATAATACATGTTATTATGCCTGTAAACCTCAACAATCGCTTTACCTGAACCAACCTTCCACAAACCTACTACATCATCTGCTTTTAACACTTCCCTTTCGGGCTCACCTGAAAAGGTAAAAGCAAAAAGAAACACACTCATTAAATATTTGATATACATCAGACGGTTTATTATTGGTAATTCAGGAACTACTTACATACGACAAAGAAAGATATTTATTTTAAAGCATTTTCATGTATAAAAAATTCAATTTCTACTATTAATAACAATACTTACACCTATCGGGTTATTTATAAGACACTTATTATCTATTAAATTTTTGAAGATATGGCACAGGAAAAAATAATAAATAAAGCAAAATCAATTGCTAATACGCTCAAAGAAAAAGTTTCTGAAACTTCCGGTGAAATTAAAAAAACTGCGGATAAAGTTGTCAAAGCAGCTAAAGAAAAAACTTCAAAAAAAGAAGAACCAAAAAAATTATCCGTTAAAGATATAATTCCGGAAAGAATAAAGGCAGCAAAAAACAAGCTTTCAGGCGCTAAAGAGTCAAAAGGGAAAGAGAAAAAAGCAACCCCTAAAAAATCGACAGAGACTTCTTTGGCAGAAAAAATAAAAACAGCCACAACGGCAAAACTTCAAAGAAAGCCTGTTAAAGCAGGTACTGCAACAAATAAAAAAGCTGGGGCAACAAAAGAGAAAAAGAAGTAATTTGTTTGGCTACTAAAGTGTTGAATTTGTATCAAGCAACGTAAAGCTTTCAAATAACTTTACAGGATTGGCTTTAGAACCAATAGATGGCCTGTGCGCCACAGGCCATGGACACAGCGGTAGCAATTCCGTGATTGGTGGCATCGCCAACCGCCTGGCAAGTAACAAAAGAACAGCACCAGGGAATTTTCCCAGTGCTGTTCTTTCTGATTTTATGTATTACTTTACAAGCGTAAGGGTTCCGAATACCCCTGCATCAATCCAGCCACGATTTTTATCGCCATCTACCGGTTCAATATATACTGATCCTATAAAATTCTCCCGATAGCCGTCACCGTCATTGTCGTTATAAGATACTGCATAACCAAGCTTTTTACCTGCGTACAACTTAACAGGCTTATTATCTTTAGAGCCGTCTTTAAAGGTATCATCAAATACCTTCATCCCAACCTCCCAGGTGTACACATTACCATTTTTCGTTCTTTTTACTTCAAGGTGATCATTGTACAGATGTGGCTTATGGTCTGGCCCTATGTCTACAACATCATAATCCAAAGTTATATGATATGCAAAGGCATTATGATTAAACTGATGATTGCCACCGGAATGGTCTTCATCAATAAAAAGCTCCAGACAATCATCTTCCCACCAGTTATCAAAAGGATCAACATTTTGATTTGAAAGGCTGTCGTCGGTAATTTCTACAAGAAAATACAAGCGACTTTCCGTCCATACAATTTTATAGCGTCCCTGAAAATCTTCTTTTGAAGGTTCATCACCCAGCCATACGTGGTTAATATCTTTCCATGGCACCATCTTCCAGGCATTCTCGTCTCCTACACCATCAATAATCGGATCCTGATATGCTTTGTGCGCCGCATAGTCCCCTCCGGCATAATATTCCTCAGGCAAAATACATTCTTTAGGCTCTTTAGAATAGGTGGTAGGATTTCTGCTACAACTTCCGGCAATAAACAGAAGTACGAGTAGTAAGGTGAGTGTAAGGTAATTTTTCATAGGCCTGAATAAAAACGGTGTTGCCTTAAGCAACACCGTTTAAGAAATGGGTATCTAAATTATTATTTTGAAAGTCTTTCAATCAAAGCATCGGTAATGCCGGTGTTGGAGAAACCTCCGTCATGGAAAAGATTCTGCATAGTCACTTTTCTGGTAAGATCTGAAAAAAGTGATATAACGTAATTTGCACATTCTTCTGCACTGGCATTTCCTAAGGGAGACATCATCTCAGCATAATCCATAAATGCATTAAATCCACTGATGCCTTTACCTGCAGTGGTAACGGTAGGCGACTGGGAAATAGTATTCACCCTAACCTTTTTGCTTTTTCCGAGGCGGTAGCCATAACTCCTTGCAATAGATTCAAGCACTGCTTTTGCCTGTGCCATATCTGAATAATCAGGGAAGCTTCGCTGTGCGGCAATATAACTTAATGCCACCACAGAGGCATGATCATTCAAGGCATCTTTTTTCTCAGCTACCTGAAGTACTTTATGAAAAGAAACACCGGAGATGTCAAGTGTTTTAAGAAACCACTCATAGTTAAGATCACCATAATCTTTTCCTTTACGAACGTTCGGGCTCATACCAATGGAGTGCAACACAAAATCAATCTTGCCACCCAAAGCTTCTATAGATTTGTCATACAGATTCTCAAGATCATCCAAAGAAGTTGCATCCGCCGGGATAACGGTAGAATTACACTTCTCAGCCAGTTTGTTGATTTCACCCATACGCATAGCAATTGGTGCATTGGTAAGGGTAAATTCTGCACCTTCTTCATGTGCTCTTAAGGCTACTTTCCAGGCGATGGAATTTTCATCCAGGGCGCCAAATATTATTCCTTTTTTACCTTTTAAAAGATTATAAGCCATTTTCTTGTCAATTTATTTCAGCATGTGCTGACTCTGGAAAAATTATAAATACGGGCAAATGTACAACAAAACATCTAAAAATTTACAAAAAAATTCAGCATTGCTTCTCAAGCAACTCCCTGGCATTTTGCACAGTAGTTTCAGAAGGGTTGGCACCACCAATCATTTGTGCAATTTCCATAACACGCTCCTTTTCACTCAGCTCTCTTATACTGCTGACGGTTTTATCCGCAGAATTATCTTTATACACATAATAATGTTTTGCCCCAATGGCAGCCATTTGAGGCAGGTGAGTAATAGCCAGAATCTGATGCTTTTGTGACATCTGTTTCATCATTCTGCCAACTTTTATAGCCACTTCCCCTGAAATTCCTGTGTCAATTTCATCAAAAATAATGGTGGGCAGTGATGTCTTACCGGCCAAAATGTATTTCAGGCAAAGCATAAGGCGTGAAAATTCACCCCCGGATGCAGCATTTTTCAGCTCTTGTGGCTTTATACCCTTATTTGCACTAAAGAGCAACTTTATCTGATCTGCGCCCGATGGTCCGGGGACGACTTCCATGTGGTCTACTATAAAGCCGGCTTCCGCAATGCCTACTTCAGCAAGCAGGCTCTTCAATTCATCAGTCAGACTGGTAAACACTGACTTTCGTGAAGAAGATAGTTCCCCTGCAAGTTTTGTCAAATGCGCTACATCTTTCTCAAGTGTTAACTTCAGATTATTGATTTCCTCTTCCAAATCATTGTTGCCCACCATATCCTTCTCCAGGCGATTAAGAATTCCTATTAATTCAGCAATGGAATTAACGGCATGTTTCTTCTGAAGACTGTATATTTTATTAAGCCTTTCCCTTGCGACTTCTATTCTTTCCTGACTGGTCTCAATGCGCTCCTCTTTTGCACTAAGATCGTCTGTTATATCTTTTGCCTCGAGGTAGCAGCTATGCAGACGCTGATTTAATTCTTCGTAGGAGCTTGAAAGTGATGACAGGTTTTCCAGATTTTTCAGAGAAGAGGCCATCGCCTGAAGGGCATTGATTTCCCCATCCTGCATCAAATACCTTATTTCGCCAAGACGTAGTTTAATTTCCTCAGCGTTTTCCAGCAGACGCAGTTCATCCTCAAGCTTTTCCTGCTCCCCTTCAAGCAATCCGGCATCGGATAGCTCCTGAAAAAGAAAATCATTAAAATCTTTCTCCCTGGAATTTTGATGGAAGGTTTCCGTAAGTTTTTCAAGTCTCTCTTTCTTCTGAATATATTCTCGATAGAAACTTTTATAGCTGCTTAGTAAATCAGTATTGCCTGCATAGGAATCGATCAACATCAACTGGAAATTACTATTTCCCAATAGCAGGGTTTCATGTTGTGAATGTATATCCATAAGGTAAACACCCAGCGTTTTAAGCACCTCAAGCGTTACAGGTGTGTCATTTATAAAAGCACGTGATTTATTGCCGGGACTAATCTCTCTACGAATAAGGCAGGTTTGCTCATAATCCAGGTCATTATGTTCGAAAAAGCCCTTCAGCTTATAAGAAGCAATATCAAAAGCTGCTTCTATAATGCATTTTTCAGTTTCGTCGAGAAGAACTTTGGTATCGGCACGGTTACCCATTAGTAAGCCAAGAGCTCCCAGCATTATGGATTTTCCTGCTCCTGTTTCACCGGTAATTATGTTAAACTCACTGGAAGGGCTTATCTCCAGGTGCTTAATAAGCGCATAATTTTTAATAAGCAAATTTTTAAGCATGCTACCAGGAAGATTCTTTGTCGTAGATTATTTCTTCAATATCGGAAATGCTTACCTTTCCGGGTTTATGGAACATATCTTTGAAGATAAGTTTTCCTTTGGCAAAAGAGGTAATTATTCCATGAAAAGTAACGTTGTTTGAAAGAATAATATCGCATTCAAGATTTATAAGCTTGTCTGTCTCATCTATCAGGTTTGATCCGGGAATTCGGAAAAGTCTTTTACCCATAAGACAAATTTAAGAAACGGGAGCTAAATTCTAAATGATAAGATTTTAAATTTGTTGCTTCTGAAACTAAACAGCAAAAGCCTGATCAATTATTCTTCATAATCCGGTCGTATTTCTCGGAATTTAGAGGGTCTAGTTCTTTTAAAAGTGGCACAATGGATTGTTTTTCCTCCGGAGGTGCCTGGAGGAAAATATTAATAATTTCCGATGATTTAGCCATAAAGAACGACCTTAAAAGAACGGTATTGGGCTTATTTTTATTTACAGAACGAATCTCCTTAAATCCTTCCAGTATTAATTTCCGGCCTTCTTCCATGTCTTCATAAAACGTATCAAGGCCAAGTCTGTGATAGTCGTACATCACTTCCCGAAAGGGTATCATAACCTGGCTGTTGAGATTTTCAGAAAGCCAGTAACGTCCATTGGTTTCCCCCTGGTTCCAGCCACTACCCCCGGACTGGTCAGCGGTATTGGCGATGTTACGTGCAGTTTCGAAATATTTGGTTCCGCCTAATTTTGTGAAGCTGTCGTAATCCGTACCCAATATAACATAAGCATAGAATGCCAACATACTGGACAGGTTATTCATAAAAGCATTCTCATTGAAGTCCATAATCTGACCCTGGTTATAATCAAAATCGAACTTCTTATCCAGAAAATTGAACATAATGCTCTCATAAGAGGCATTGAATACAGGCCGGGAAAATTGAATCTGTGCGGTTGCCTGACAATTTACACTACTGGCTGTAGCCGAAGCCGACATAATGGTAATGAAAATATTGCATTTTATCTGCTCTTCGGGTTGGAATTCATCATTGGTCCACCGTCGGGTCATGAAATCAAAGATGGTCTTTTTTATTTCCTCAAATATGGATTTATCGGATAAGTTAGCGCGCTCAGCATTAATATCTACTGTACAAAACAACTCCTGTCCCCTGGAAGGCAAAGACATCAATAGGATAATGGCAAGTATAAACAAGCTTCTGTTATAGAATATTCGTTTCATATGTTCCGCCCGAAAAAATTTTTATCTAAGATAGACATTTTATTACAGATTCGACAATATCAGTGGCTACAGCCTCTTTAGTTTTTAACTCAAAGCGAGTGATATTATTGTCTTTATCAAGAATAGTAATTTTATTGGTATCATGTCCAAAACCAGCTCCCTCATCTTTTAATGAATTAAGGATGATCAGATCAAGATTTTTGTTCTTAAGCTTTTGGGCTGCATGTTCCAGCTCATTGTTGGTTTCAAGAGCAAAACCTACCAATACCTGACCAGCCCTTTTCAGCTTACCCGCCTCCGCAGCAATGTCTGTAGTTTTCTTCAATGATAAATTCAGATCCCCTTCTTTTTTCTTTATTTTTTCTGTTGCCACAGCCGCCGGAGTATAATCGGCCACAGCCGCAGAAAACACAAGTATATCCTGAGAACTAATTTTTTTTATGACGGCAGTATGCATATCATCAGCAGTATTGGTTTTGACGACCTCCACATAAGGGGAAATGGGCAAACCATCAACGGGGCCGCTTATAAGCAGGACATTTGCACCTTCTTTTTCAAAGGCATTGGCAAGGGCATAACCCATTTTGCCGGTAGAATGATTGGTTATGTATCGCACAGGATCTATAGGTTCCCGAGTAGGGCCGGCGGTGATCAGCACATTTTTCCCCTTAAGCCTTCCGGCAGGAAAATGTTGTTGTAGTATCCTTATAATGTTCTCAGGTTCTGACATTCTCCCGGTGCCTATAAGTCCACTGGCAAGTTCTCCCGATTCTGCTTCAATGATATGATTGCCAAAACCAGTCAGGCGCTTCAGATTATCTAAGGTACTGGGATGCTTATACATGTCCAGATCCATAGCAGGGGCTATGTAAACAGGGCAACGGGCAGAAAGGTATACCGCAGTAAGGAAATTATCGCATATGCCGTTGGCCATTTTAGATATGGTATTGGCACTGGCCGGGGCAATAATAAACAGGTCTGCCCATAGGCCCAATTCTACATGGTTATGCCATGCACCTGTCTGCTGATCGGCAAAATCTGTATAAACAGGATGCTTAGAAAGGGTAGACAGGGTAAGAGGGGTAATAAAAGAAGAAGCAGAAGGAGTCATAACAACCCTTACTTCTGCTTCTTCTTTAACTAATAATCGTATTAAATATGCTGTTTTGTAAGCGGCAATACTACCACATACGCCAAGCAATATTTTTCTACCGCGGAGCATAATTACTTAGCCAGCTCATCCTCGGCAGGCTTTCTGAACATCACTTTGCCTTCTGTAAATTCTTCAATTGCCAGCGTTGATGGCTTTGGCATTCTTTCGTAAAACTTAGAAATCTCTATTTGCTCTTTGTTTTCGAATACTTCTTCAAGGTTATCTACTGTAGAGGCAAAATCAGCCAGCTTATTATTAAGCTCTTCTTTCATTTTAGTTGAGATTTGTCTGGATCTTTTAGCAATGATTGACAAAGATTCATATACGTTACCTGTCTCTTCTGAAAGCTTATCGATATCTCTAGTAATGATGTTTGATACAGCCATGTTCGTTTGTGTTTATATTAAATAATAAAAATTTTAATTAATAGTTTCTCTTTTTGAAGCTTCTGCTTCTTCTTTTTTGCTAATTCTATCTCTGATACTTTCAAAAATACTTTCTGCACTTCTTCTGTACCTGCTGGTTTCGTATTTATCTATAAAATATTCGTAATACTCAATCGCATCGTAATATCTTTCTTTTTGCAAAGTCAGAATACTTGATTTTGCCAATTGGTATTGAGCATCAATTCTTAAATAAGTAAGCTCTTCTGCATACTTTGATTCCGGATAGCTGTACAAAAAGGATGTAAATGCCACAACCGCCGATTTATAATTGATGCTGTTATAAGAACCAAGTTTATAAAATATTTTAGCGTTTTCATACGCTTTAACTTCAAGTTTTTTATTCAGCTCATCCGCCATCCTATTGATTTCTTCCATGTAGCCGCTGTTAGGATGTCTGTTGGCGAATGTTTGTATGGCCTTCAACGCGGAAGTGGTATTGGTCTGATCAAGGTTTGAACGCGGAGAATCTTTGTATAAAGATTTTTCATAGTAAAAACTGGCAT
>JBKBXU010000058.1:0-17341 GCA_046313675.1 Cytophagaceae bacterium | reverse complement strand
CAGATGCTTCGTACCTCAGCATGACAGGAAAAAGTCATTCCGTGGTAACTGTCATCCCGACACAGGAGGGATCTGCCCAATGGGAATTTTGAATGTTTAGTTTAAAAGGCGTAAGTCATAAGTCATAAGGAATAAGGGGTAAGGAGATCCCGGCTCTCCGCAAGCCCGAAAAGTAGTAAGGGGTAAGTAGTAAGTGACTGTCATCCCGACACAGGAGGGATCTGCCCAAAGGGAATTTTGAATTTTGAATGTTTAGTTTAAAAGGCATAAGGAATAAGGAATCAGGGGTAAGGAGATCCCGGCTCTCCGCAAGCCTTTTGGGAATTTTGAATTTTGAATTATTTTCCTCCGCTCTTTCCACTATACCCTATGTTGAGGTTGTTTACGCCCCTACGAGGGCTCTTCCTCGCACTTAATTCCCTCTACTCAGAAGACCCCCCCCGCCCTCCCACAGATTGAAGAACAAAACAACCCCTCAGCCTTCGGCAGCTCCCCTAAAACAAGGGAGCCAGCCTGATCCAACAGCAGTATTAATCTTGAAAAAATATTATCAGCCGAAAAGGCGAGATCACCCTCCCTTCGTGCATCCGTTTTTCAGCGGATCATCGTGTATTTCCTTCGTGTCCGTCGTGCAACAAAAAATCAATCATACTTAAAAAAAATTAAACACAGAGTACCACTGGGTTTTATTTTGGCAATCGCTCCCGCTCCCCGCTCTATCTCTGCCAATGACCAACGGATCCAGGATGAATTATCTAACTCCGCTTTTTTTCTAACAAAAACCTCCCCTTCAGGTTATGTATGCTGATAAAAACAAAAATCCCGATGAAGCAATTTATAGACATCACTTACCCAATTCAAGACGGTATGGTACACTGGCCGGGAGACGTAGACATAGAAATTTCTAAAACAGCCAGCATAGCTCAAGGCGATGATGCCAACTCTACTTCAGTGGCATTCAGTGTGCATACCGGAACGCATATGGACGCTCCTAACCATTTCCTGAAAAATGGAAAGTCGCTGGATGAGGTATCCTTCCAGGCCTTGATTGGACCTGCACGAGTCATAGAAATAAAAGATAATGTCTGTATCAGGAAAGAGGAGCTAATGGAGTATGACCTGAAAAAAGGTGACCGCTTATTGTTTAAAACCAAAAATTCCGAAACCGACTGGACAAAACAGCCTTTTAAGGAAAACTTTGTATATATAGATACCGAAGCAGGTGCTTATATGTCAGAAGTTGGTATACAAACCATCGGAGTAGATTATCTTTCCGTAGGAAGTCAGGAAAATGGCGAGGAAGTGCATAAGGTATTACTTGAAAATGAAGTCTGGCTCATCGAAGGGTTGGATCTGAGAAAAGTAGAACCGGGTACCTATAATTTAATTTGCCTGCCTATTAAAATAAAAGGAGCTGATGGAGCACCTGTACGGGCATTACTTGAAAGATCCTGATCTGGCTTAACCATCCAAATTAATGTTACAGTACTCTGAGCGAAGCATTTGCTGAAGCATTTTCTTCTCCTCGCTGATTACTCTTTTTTTGGCTCTATATTTTGAAAACCCGAAAAAGAACGTCAAAAGACCAATGGGTATAAGCAGGCCGGCAAAAATTTGCAATATGAGCGAATCGGCAAAATGTACCAATGTAACTCCCGGCAAAAGAAGCGCCAAGGACGTGTTGGTGTAGGAAAGCATGGTTCGTTCATTAGCCATCACCGTTCGGTCGATAGCCATGGAGTGTCTGATGTCATGTTTTGCCTGTATTTCTTTTATTATTGGTTCCATATATAAAAAACATTCTCCTTTCCTTTAATAAGGAACGAAAATTGGGGTTAATAAGTTTTTAGAGCTAAAGTAATCCCTTCGGGAATTTTGAATTCTAAATGCTGAATTTTGAATTAAATTATTCCGAATTCACTTTCATTTTCTGTTCCAGGCTTAACTGTCCGCTCTCCGACGCTATCCTTGGAATCCACCAAGCCTCCTATCCAACAGATGCTTCGTACCTCAGCATGACAGGAAAAAGCCATTCCGTCGTTACTGTCATCCCGACGAAGGAGGGATCTGCCCGAAAGGAATTTTGAATGCTGAATTCTTAATTTTGAATTATGAATTATCTCCTAACACTCGCTCTCCGATCCCTTTTTTCGCTCTCCGCTCCCTTTTTCGCTCGTACTCTTGTTCTTTTTGCCACAAGGCTAATAGTGTTAAATGTTAAATGTTAAGTGTTAAATGTTAAGTTATTGTTTAGAATTAAGACCAATAAGCTAATAATTAATAATTTAAAATTAAATATTTAAAATTTAAAATTTAAAATTATTTCTCTCCCTTCTTCCTCCGTGGTTCCTCCGTGGTTGAAAACAAAACAACCCCTCAGCCTTCGGCAGCTCCCCTAAAACAAGGGAGCCAGCCTGATCCAACGGCAGTATTAATCTTGAAAAAATATTATCAGCAAAAAAGGCGAGATCGCCCTTCCTTCGTGCATCCGCTTCAGCGGATCATCGTGTATTTTCTTCGTGTCCGTCGTGCAACCATAAGACGTTTTATGCGACCTTCGTAAATATCAGCAACAGCACGATTAACCTACATTCTTCTCGCTCCCGCCACACTATCCTTAGAATTCCGCAGGGCTTCTAAGGATTTTTATATATAAGAGAGTCTTTGACTCGTCTTTTGATTTTTGACCATCAACTTAATAACCTAATAACACACCTCCACCCCTCAGTTCAACTGATTATCTTAAATTTAGAATTCAAAATTCAGAATTAAGAATTATATTTCCGCTCCCTTTCGCTCTCCGCTCCCACTCCCCGTTCCATTTCCTTCGTGCTACAAAAAAAGCCCCCTTTCCTCAAATTTATATTCCTTCCTACACACATCTTTCAGTAATTTTTATTAACTTAAGCTATTAATTAAAAATATAATGTCATGAAAAAAGGCTTTTTGCTTCTGACTTTTCTGTTTGCACTACATTCTGCAAAAAATACCGGCCATGCACAGGTCTTCGCATTGCCATCACCACTCAACACCCATCTCAATGCGGAGACTCAGCCCAGCATAAGTGCCAACGGCAGAACCATGCTCCTGCGCGCCGATACCGGCGAGGATAAGGCGGAAGAAGTGCTGATCAGCTATCAGGAAGGAGGACGATGGAGCCGCCCTGCCCCTTTAACTGCCATTAATACCGGAGGAGGAAAACTATTTAACGGACAGCATTCCATTTCCCACGACGGTAATACCATTGTATTTATTTCCAACCGCTATGGAGGAATAGGCAACCAGGACGTATGGTTTATGGAAAGAAATTCTGCCGGAACATGGATGTCACCCGAAAATCCGGGAAAGCCAATAAATAGCCCGGGCGTGGAAGGAGACCCTTCCCTATCCCCTGATGGGAAAAAACTGTTTTTTGTACGCTTCGACGGCAAGCCCGGCCCCAACGGACAGCCATGTGGAAAGATTTTTGTAGCTGAAAAAAAAGGCCGGAACTTGTGGTCTGAACCAGTAGCACTTCCTGCGCCCATCAACAAAGGATGTGAATGTAACCCGCGCATGCTTTCCGACGGCCAAACCATGACTTTCGCCTCTGTACGTGATGGAGGAAAAGGCGGCTATGACCAGTACCTGGCCAGGTTGGATGAAAAAGGAAAATGGAGCACACCGGTACCGTTTGAAACGGTAAACACCGAAAATGACGACCTCTACATAAGCATTCCTGCTACCGGAGAACTGGTTTATTTTACCGCTCCCGCCAAAGTAGGAACCGACATTGTTGCAGCACGCATACCTGATCACCTGAAGCCTGCCAAAGTAATCATCCGCTACGGCAAAATCACCGATGAAAACAAGAGCAAGCTGGACGCCCGGATAGTACTTACTGATCTTAAAACAAATGAGCTTAATGTCATAGGTACCTGGTATGACGGCAGCTACACGCTTTTTCTTCCTCACGGACTGAAAGCAGACATAGCCTTCCAGGCAAATGACAACGGCTATCTCTGGCATTCAAGCCATGAAGATATTACGCTTGAAAAAACCATTGAAGAAAATAAAGATATTCAACTGCCAAAAATAAAGCCCGGCCTTACCCTGGATCTGATTGGTATGGATTTTAGTTTGAAGCCGGTTAAACTTCAGAAGTCCTCACACCATGACCTCAACCGACTTACAAGACTTATAAAAGATAACCCGGGAAGGAAATATGTCATCAATGTAGCCTATACAGACATTATATTAGACACCATACCTACCCCCGACCTAACTGAAATAAAGTACGATAGCATAGAAACCTTCATTGAGCGGATATCCGAGGAAGACAGTTCACAAATTATTTTGGAAAAAGAGATTATTGTTAAAACCTATTATCATAATAACCGTACTCCCAAAGAAGCAGAGGAAATTTATAAATTTCTAATTGAAAAGGGAGTTCCACCGGCAAAGATTGAAGTAAAAGGAATAGGGAAGTCTACCCGTAAAGTTCCGGGCGAGGCGCGCATCACAGAATTAAATATTCTTTAAAAAACATACTGAGAACAAACCTGTTTGTTTTAGACACCTATGGAGTCAAAGATGCGCATAAAGACATCAATAAAAAATCTTTAAATAATTACATTTAAGAAGAGAATACCAATTTTATTTCTGAAATAAATTCAATTTCTTACAAAATAACATTGCGAATTAACAATTATTAAACTAACTTTAAACCTGAAAACTAAAGGCCTTTCATGAAAAAGCGCTTATACATAAGTATACTATCAACCATATTTGTTCTGGGCCTATCCATTCACAGCAATGCCCAGGGAATTAAGTTCCGTGATTTCTGGAGAAATACACTAAGAAACGAAAAATTCAGCATTACAGGTAATCTGGGACTAAGCACCTATTTTGGTGACGTTTGTACCGGAACCGACTGTATGCAGTTTCGTCCGAACCTGGGTATAGGTGCCATCTACAGATTTCATGATAACTTTTCTGTAAAAACTGACCTTAATTATTTTCGGTTATATTCTGATGATACCTGGGAAAGAAGAAACTTAGGTTTCCGTTCTGACAACCTGGAGGTTTACTCTTCCTTAATGTACGATATTTTCCCATGGGAACGTCAGTTCAGGAGAAGGCACCGTATTTCTCCATATTTATTTGCAGGTATTGGTGTTGCATTTTACAATCCACAGGCACAATTGGATGGCAGATGGCACAACCTGAGGCCTATGGAAACCGAAGGTGTTCGTTACGGCATTGCCACACCTATCATTCCTTTCGGAGGCGGTGTTCGTTATGTACACAGCAAAAGCCTTGAGTTTATGCTGGAGGCAGGTTACAGAATTACCTTTACAGATTATCTTGATGATGTAAGCGGGACAAGGTTCAGAGACCCTAGCGAAATTCAAGATCGTACAGCACGAAGCCTGTCTAACCGAGCCACCATTGATAATTTCAGAGGACAAAGAGGGAATCCTGACAGAAATGACGGATACTTTCTCCTACAGGCAAAAGTACGGTATACCTTTGTCAGAAACTTAAGCCATTACAGCACACGTCCTCCGGGATTGCGTAGAAAACTATAACATTAAAAGCCGCAGCAAGCGGCTTTTTTTTTGCTTCACGCTCCCTTTTTCCGTTCTCACTATACTCCATGCCTTAGGTCATCCCGACGAAGGAGGGAACTGCCCAATGAATTTTGAATGTTGAATGCTGAATTTTGAATTGGTTTCTTTCGCTGCCGATCTTTCTACTTAGCCACATAGGGCTTTGGAAAGGCATAAGTAGTAAGAAGTAAGTAGACCCAGTAGACCCATTAACTTACTATCACAATATTTTTAGAATTCCGCAGGGCTTCCCCGCCTTTGTTTGTGTCCCCCACAAACGGAATTTGAAATGAGGGTGCAGAACCGGATTAATACGCCGTCATCCCGGAAAAGCTACAGGAGGGAAAGCGCAATGGGGCTTTATCCGGGATCTAACAAGAAGCCATCCAAACATGATCAGTGCAATTCCAAAAGAGATCCCGGCTCTCCGCAAGCTACGGCCGGGATGACGACGTATAAGGTTGAGTTTTCTTGTTATCACCCAACAGATTGCCGCGGCTTGCCTAGGCTCAGACCACACTATCCTTAGAATTCCGCAGGGCTTCTAAGGATTTTTATATATAAGAGAGTCTTTGACTCGTTTTTTGATTTTTGACCATTAACTTAATAACCTAATAACACACCTCCACCCCTCAGTTCAACTGATTATCTTAAATTTAGAATTCAAAATTCAGAATTAAAAATTATATTTCCGCTCCCTTTCGCTCCCCGCTCTATCACTGCCAATGACCAACGGATCCCGGAACAGGTCCGGGAAACAGGTTAATTATAAGTTTCAGGTAATGGCCAGCGGCACCTTTCAAAATTATTTCATTGATTTTCTTAAATTTAGAATTCAAAATTCAGATTAATACATAGGGCTCTTTTTACTGTGGAGAATTAAGGCCGGAAACCGGATTAATACGCCCGTCATCCCGGAAAAGCTACAGGAGGGAAAGCGCAATGGGAATTTATCCGGGATCTAACAAGAAGCCATCCAATCATGATCGGTGCAGTTCCAAAAGAGATCCCGGCTCTCCGCAAGCCTTTTGGGAATTTTGAATTTTGAATGCTGAATTTTGAATTAATTTTTCCGCATGAATAAGGCGTAAGAAGCAAGGAGAATAGATTATTAAGATGCTGGTTATTAGATTGGCAACCTGTGTGCTGATAATCAGTAATTAAGAATTAAGAATTAAGAATTAAGAATTGAATTTCCGGATCTATCCGTCATGGTGAGGAGGAGGTACGACGACAAACCTGTCAGCTGTGGCTGAGCAATCTGCTGACTTATCCATGCTTTCAGCTTTTCCTATCCATTCCAACAGATTGCTGCGGCTTGCCTAATGCCTAAGCTCAGACCCTAAAAAAGCCTACTAATGACAGTAAAACGAAATTTCGCTCTTCGCTCTCGCTCGCTCCTTTTTTCTCGCTCCCACTCTCTGCTCCTCGCTCTCATCCTCCACACTCCGCTCCCCTTTTCCGCTCCTCGCTCTTTTTTTCCCAACATTCCTCTCCCCTTTCGGTTTTCATACCATGAGAATATTGCTGGTAGTGACATTTATTATACTACTCTTCTCCTGTAGGGAACGTCAAATACCCCGAGATGGAAGAGGCTCCGTAGGTGAAGTGCCAGGACATGTCACCCTGAGCCTGGAAGAAATGCTATTGCAGTCCATACAACAGATTCAGGCCATTCCCTTAACAGGAGATCCGGAATACGACCTTACCGGTTTTTTATCCATTCACCTGAAGACTGGTTTTGCCATGACAGATGCATTGATCAGAAGAGCTCAAAACACCCAAATTGTAGCCCGGGCAAGGCAAACAAAAATCAGCCATGAGGAAGAAGCCCGCTTCTGGGGACAACAATTTGAAAAAAGGGTCCCCCAAAGAAGCATCAAAGAGTTGAACAAAGACCTTAGAAGTTTTCTCAAAAAAGCAGAAACCGAAATCAGGGAATTTGATGAAGAAGGAAACATCGACGACCACTTTCAACCTCTTGTTACCATGCATCACCGACAGGTTATTCAACTAGCAGAACTGGTCATCAAATACAGTAACGAAGATGGCCTTGTAGCCAGGGCAAAAGAAACCATTGAAAAGCAGGAAAAGGGAATGGAAGGGCTTGATGATGAGATTTATCAGGGACTGTAGGGTAATTAAGGCATAAGGCGTAAGTCAAAAGGCATAAGCCTGGGAAGATAGGAGAATAGGTTGTTTTATCGGGTTACTAAGTTATTGGGCAAAATAGTGTTAAATGTTAAGTTTTAAATGTTAAGTTATTTAGGTGAAATAAGAACTGAGATTAATAAACTAATAATCAATTATTTAAAATTAAACATTTGAAATTCAAAATTCAGATTAATACATAGGGCTCTTTTTACTGTGGAGAATTAAGGCCGGAAACCGGATTAATACGCCCGTCATCCCGGAAAAGCTACAGGAGGGAAAGCGCAATGGGGCTTTATCCGGGATCTAACAAGAAGCCATCCAATCATGATCAGTGCACTTGACGGCGTATAGGTTGAGTTTTCTTGTTATCACCCAACAGATTGCCGCGGCTTGCCTAGGCTCAGACCCTAAAAAAACCTCGCAATGACGGTAAAACGAAATTTCGCTCTTCGCTCCCTTTTCCGCTCCCTTTTTCTCGCTCCAATTCCCTTTGTGTCCTTTGTGATTCCCCTTCATGTTCTCTGTGCTACAAAAAAATCTTCAAGCGCTTTAGCTCAACCATCAAAAATCATAATAGATATTCCTCAAATTGGTACTCAGCCCAACGGAGAAAAAATTCGTCTGATGACGGTGTACTGCGGAACTTTCAATCCTGCGAAGGTAAGAAACCTCAAAACGCATGTTGGTAACGGGATTGATAATATAGGCTAAGGTCAGGCCGGTATGATGAAGATTGGTAAGTTGCCCCTGTCCCAGACGGTGAACATGGCCTGGAATTCCCGTGCCTCTATACATGAATATATTATTACCATAATTAATTCCCGGAGTATTGGCTCCGTACATGGCATAACTATAGCGGCCTTCCACGAAGAAACGCTTATGTCGGTAGGACAAAAAGTTGACATTTTCCCTGAAATTAGCACCCAGCGGATGTGCCAGCTCCTGATTATAATGTGAGTACGTTTGTATTGGATTCCTGTGGGTATATGAATACGGTGTCACCTGATTGTATTCACTTTGCCACCTCAGGTTTTTAATCCCTATAGGATCGAGCCATACAAAGCCCAATTGATACCCCCATTTCTGACGATAGCGGCTGTTCTCCAATTTAAGCTCCGATATTTTAAGATCATCGATCATTCCCTGTCCGTAAACCCAGAATGTTTTAGCAAACAAGTACTTTAAATTCAAGCCCACCAGCGCCCGGTCGGGAGATCCCACGGCAAATTCAACCGAACGATAAAAAATAACCGGATTCAGGTAGTTCACATCCAAGCCCCTGCGCCCCATACTATCCACTTCATAGATCACGGATTCGTACAGGCCCACCTGCAGGCGTTTACCTATATTGGTACTCAGGTAATGAATGGCAGCATTTTTACGATGGTGCAAGACATTCCGTTGTTCAGCCAGGTTGTTGAACTGAGAGAAAATATTGGTGTATTTAAATTTCCAAATGGTAGTGGTAACTTTAAGATAGGGATAGGCAAAAGCATTGTCCGATAAAAGCAGGGAACGATAACCATCACCTATAAAATGCTTCCCATGTCCAAACTGGAAATTTACATACTGGGAAGGGCTGTATGAAATATGTCCCATGGCCATATTATAATCAAAACCATCCTGCTTAAAACGCTTTTGCTGCCCCTGCCCCGGCACCACATCCCGCTCCCGTACGAAACGATCAATATAATCTACAAACACCGCCTGATTCTCGTATACGGAGGATTCAAAGGCAAACTTTTTACCTATAGCTCCCCGCACCCAAAATCCCCGTGTGTTGACCCAGGTATTTTTATTCCCATGAAAATCCCTTCCTCGCTGGAAATTGAATAAGGGATCAATGGTAAGGTAAAAGTCCCCTGTATCCACCCGGATAAAATGCCCGTTCAACAGGTTATTCAGGTAGCGGCCAACAAATCGCTGCCGGCCTATTCCATAGGATTTAAAATCATACAGACTGGTATCCGCAGGAATAAGCGTATCCAGTTCCGGCATAAAGTAAGGCTGAACAGAAGTATGGTGCATCGCCCCCGGCTGATTCATATACGGCTCATAGGCATACCGCATCTGCCTGTTCATGGGAAGGGAGAAGGGTTGGGCGAATACAGACCCGCAAATACTTATGAATAAAAAAAAGAGATAAAGGAAACGCACTCTTATTTAATTTTGAATTTTGAATTCTTAATTTTGAATTATCTCCTAACACTCGCTCTCCGATCCCTTTTTCCGCTCTCCGCTCTTTACTCTCCGCTCTCCGCTCTTTATTTTTCGCTCTCCGCTCCCTTTTTCGTTTCTTCACTCGCACTCTTGTTATTTTTACCACTTAGGCTTATTCCGTCCCCGCCTTCGTTTGTGTCCCCACAAACGGGATTGAAATTAGGGTGCAGGAATGTTTGTGAAGACACAAACATTGGCGTCAGTAAGAGTTCTCATTAACTTAATAACCCATTAACTATTATCCTAATAACCTTCTTCTCAATTCAAAACTAAAAATTTAGAATTCAGAATTAAACCGCATTCTTCTCCCCCTTGAACATATTATAAACAGTTAGAAAAATAATTTTCAGGTCGAGGAGGAAGCTCCAGTTCTCGATATACCAAAGGTCATAGCGAACCCGCTTCAACATCCATCGGGGTTCTGTGGTAGCACCGCGATAGCCGTTCACCTGAGCCCATCCGGTAATGCCAGGCTTTACCAGGTGGCGAACCATAAATTTATCGATAATACGAGAATATTCAACGGTATGTTTTAGCATATGCGGACGAGGCCCTACGATGGACATGTTACCAATCAGCACATTAAAAAACTGCGGCAATTCATCCAGGTTTGTTTTACGAAGGAAACGTCCAATTTTAGTTATCCGTACATCTCCCTCGGTTGCCTGCTTACGATCCGCATCTGCATTAACCGTCATAGACCGAAATTTATACAGGTAAAATTCAGCGTTATTCCTTCCCGACCGTTTCTGTTTAAAGAAAATTGGCCCTTTGGAAGATAACTTAATAATTACGATGAAAACAGGAAAAATGATAGGGAAAGCGAAAGTAATTACCAGCGTAGAAAATATTATATCAAAACTACGCTTGATAAAGCGATTAAACAGGCTTTCCAGTGGCTCCTGACGTACGGTAAGCACCGGTATGGAATCGTAAAATTCTATGTTCACCTTTTTGTTATAAAATCCCCTGAAATCCGGCACCAGCCGCAGACGGATCAAATGATTATCTGCTAACAACATAAGATCCCGAATTTTCTTGGTCTCCGTTAAAGGGAGGGCACAAAAAATTTCATCCACGTGATTCTCCTGAATAAATATATTCATATCAGGAATATTTCCTTTGATCAGTCCTTTATGAATTGATTTTTCAGGATAATCGTCAAAAAAGCCCAAAAACTTATACCCTGTATCTTCGTGCTTTTTCATAAACTGGTACATCTGATTACCCGCACCGCCTGAACCAACTATGACTACTGTTTTGTAATTAGATCCACCCTTACGATAATTCTGAAGGAAATAGATAAACAGCAGCCGCCATACCAATATCAGAAAAGCAAATACCGCATACGCCACGTACAACTGCAAGCGCGAATAGTAGTATCCCTGTATGCTGAAGATGAAGCTGAAAATAAAAAGGGCATGAAGGATAATGGTCTTTATTAGATTCCAAACCACCTTTTCAAGCCGGATGACCCGTTCAATTTCATATAGGCGAACCAGCATCACCAGCACAATCCACATCAGGTTAAAACCCAGGTGAAGAAATACATAGTGATCGTTTATAGGCCTCCAAAGATCATCTTTTATGTAATTGAGGTAGGTAACAAAGAAAGCAAAATTCAGAAGAATAATATCTCCTGTAAAATGAATAAAGTTTATAAATCTTGAATATCCTCTCCGCACTGAGATCGGATGCTTTTTGCTAACCATGTTATTTTACTCTGCTAAAAATATACAGTAAGTATAACTTACCGCTTAGTAACGCTCAAAAGTTCCTCTAAATTACTTTCAAATTTGGACAAAATCGTATTTATAGCCAATTCTTTTTCAGCATATGAACGGGCATTTTTTCTATATTCATCCGAATCATTTATTCTGAGTGCCCTGATCCCTTCTACCAATGCCTCCACACGCTCAGGTTCTACGACCACACCCAGATTATTTAAATTCATCAGGTCATACAAGGTTGAGCCCGGAACAGCGGTAACCAGTGACACCCCTCCGGCGGACAAAATGCTCATCAATTTGGAAGGCAAAACCAAATCGGAAGCCGCTTTTTTCTGGACCACCAGGTGTATGTCTGCCATTGCCAGAAAAGCAGGCAAGTCTTCATAAGCCTGTAAACCGGAAAACTGCACATTACGTAGCTTTTTACGTTCAGCTTCCAAGATAAGTTTCTTTTTTGCAGCACCTTCTCCTGCCATAAAGAAATAAACAGGTTCATCTTTGAGTATTTCTGCTGCCTGTAGTATAATCTCCAACCCCTGTTTATCGCCCATATTTCCTGAATACAGTGCTACAAAAGCATCATCCGGAATCCCAAAGTGCTTACGCATGGAAGCCTCTTTGGGAAGAGGCCGCATAAAATCCACATCGCTCCAATTGGGAAGATGAATGTAATTTTCCTCCTTCATACCCTTGGCGAGGATCTTCCTTCTCATTCCCTCACTTATACTGGAGACCCGTGTAGCCCGACGGACGAGAAACCGTTCAATTCCTATAAGCGTGTTGAGTAAAAATTTATTTTTTACCAGGCCAAGTTCTTTGGCTGCATCTACCTGAAGATCCTGAATATGAAAAATAAAAGGCCGACGACGAAGCACCTTATAGAGGTAGGGGAATACACCTGCCTGCAAGGGGGGGCAAATACCTATAACCACATCATAGCGCCGAAAAAAGGCTTTAAACCAAAAGCGTGAGGAATTGAAAACGAAGGATATTTCATGACGGATGCGACTAAATCCGGTAACCTTTTCCGGTACATACAAGGGAGTCCTTCGCACCCTTACCCCCTGAATAAGTTCTGTCTTTCCGCCTTTGTTTTTATAATCCTCCCTGATTTTCCATTCCGGATAATAAGGCAAAGCGGTTATTACCTCCACTTCATGTCCACGTGCAGCCAGCCAGGCACACATTTCCCCGGTATACTTACCGATGCCCGTCAGCTCAGGATAATAATTTATTCCGTAAACAAGTATTTTCATTGGCGGTAAAAAGCGTCTAAAGATAGAAGTTTTAAAGGAAAACGCAAAAGAAGAATGACAGAGCGAGAAGTGAGGAGTGAAGCGAAGGAGAGCGAGGAGCGAGAGCGGAGTAGCGAATGCTGGCAGATCTTACTGTGGCTATTTGCCCTTGCTGTTGCTTATTACGAAAGTAGAGCGAGAGCGAAGGAGAGCGGAGAGCGAATGAGAGCGGAGAGCGAATGCTGATAGATCTTAATATGGCTATTTGCCCCTGCTGTTGCAGCTAAAACTAAAGTAGAGCGAAAAGCGAAAGGGAGCGGAGAGCGAGTGTGGGGAGCGAATGCTGGCAGATCTTACTGTGGCTATTTGCCCTTGCTGTTGCAGCTAAAACTAAAGTAGAGCGGGGAGAGCGAAGGGGGATCGGAGTGTGGGGAATGTACTTGCTTTAAGATTTAAAATTTCATCAAATTATTTTTCATTTAAAAATTGATGCTATTAATTTGCAGCATTAATCAGCTATACACCAATGTTTTCGTATCAAAAGCTTGAGGTTTATCAGAAAGCATTTTTATTAAATAGGAAAATCTATGGATTTTTAAAAAAAGATAAAGATTTACCATTTTATATTAAAAATCAACTAGGGAAAGCCAGCTTAAGTATTGTTCTCAATATTGCTGAAGGAAGCGCAAAATTCGGAAAAAAAGACAGAAGAAATTTCTTCGTCATTTCCAGAGGCTCTGCATTTGAATGGGCTTCCATAATGGACCTTCTATATGAGGAAAAAGAAATTTCAATAGATTTTTATAAAGAAACCAGCGATGAATTTGAAACAATTTCCAGACTCCTGTTTAATATGATCAAAAACCTGGAAAATTAACACTCTCGCTCCCGCTCTTTTTCCGCTCTTCACTCTCCATTCCTCGCTCTTTTCCGCTTTTCGCTCCCCGCTCTATTTATTCGCTCTCCACTCCTTTTTTCCGCTCACCGATCCATCCGCTTTCCGCACCAGTTTTATAGACAGATCCTCCTTTTACCATAAAAAATGATGATGGACAGGCAAATTTATTAGAAACTGAAAAAAGTTAAAATAAAAACGTCATTGCGAGGAGGCTACCTTGTATCGTCATTGCGAGGAGGAGGCACGACGACAACCCTGTCAGCCGTGGCTGAGCAATCCGCCGACTAAAACAACGCCAAACCACGTATTCCTCCAACAGATTGCCACGGCTTACCCCGGCTCAAGCCTGCCAAAGCCTCGTAATGACAGTAAGAACCTAAGAACCCCGACCCCATCCCTCATTCCGAGGAGGTACAGTATAAACGTCATCACGAGGAGGCTACACTTGTATCGTCATCACGAGGAGGTACGACGAAGTGATCTCTTGACAAGCATGTACCCCCAAAAACACCTTCGGACCTGAAATCCTTATTCATTCCAACAGATTGCCACGGCTTGCCCATGCAAATCCCTATCCAGAGCCTCCCGTCATTAAGGAGAAGGACGACGACAACTATACTAATTCAGATGGTTCTTTCTTTGGTAAAACTTTTGGAGAGATTTTTATTGACCGCGCTAAAGAGTGAGACGGCTTTTCAATAACCCAATAAAACAAATAAGAAACCATCATACTTATCAATAGAATAAATAACATTACAATTAGATTTTCTCTCGCTATTATATTTAAATACAATTCAAAAATTTCTTGAACATAGGCATGTACAAGATAAATTGAATAGCTGATTACTCCTCCAAAGGCCAACCATTTAAATTCAGTTTTACCTTCATAATATCTTATTTCCCTAATGAGCCAATAGTAAACTATAAAAGAAAAGGGAAGTAAAGTATAAGCATAGCTAATCTCAAGATGAAAACGAATAACCGAGCAAACTACAGCACTTCCCCATACCAAAATTCTTAAAACTAATAGTTTTTTATAGGATACGTCCTCAACAAACGTTCCTGAAGCTACTTTTTCTGCGACTAAAACCCCTAAAAGCCAAATAGGGAAACCAACTATCCAGGTTGCTCCAAAGCCAAACCGATGAAAATCACCGTTATATGAAGGGCTATGTAATGTAAAATAAAAAGAAATTAAAAGACTTGCTGCAACGGCAACAAAAATCATTTTCTGTAAAGAAACTTTGTGTTTATATCTTAGGACAAGTGGATAAATGAAGTAATAAATCCCCTCGCAAATCAGACTCCATATTACTCCCATATGTAAATTCATGGTATATTTATAAATTAACCATGCAGTAATAGCGGGAAGAGCAATTCTTAAAATACGCTGAATATAAAATTCAACAACAGACATTTTTTTTCCAATTGCATAAGGATAATGAATGCAAAAGCCTGATATGACAAAGAAAATTATAACAGCAGCAATTCCCGGGGACAAATTATTTAAAATACCATTTATTAAAGGAATGACCTTAGCTAAGGAATTGTCGGAAACTGGAAGGTTTTGGATACCAAAATGCCCAATCATTACGGCAAATGCACAAATAAATCTTATTGAATCAAGCCCTTGAACACGTTTCATATTAATAAATTTAAATTATAAATTATCCTAGGATCATTTTAATTTGCTCCTTTTTCCTTTACCTTACAATATATCTGCGTAAAATATGCCATCTTTAGAATAGCAAAAGCAAGTCCTCTTGCTCCATCCCTAAAACCTCCCATGAGAAAAAAACTGGTGAAGAAATACCCCGGCCCGATAAGTGGACTGCGCATTAAACGGTACTTCAACCGTTGCTTCCATGTCCATTTTCCTTTTCTTTCCTTTCCTGCCGCTTTTAAGAAACGCTCTGCCTCCCAATCTGAATACTCGTTGTGCTTATGGATATAGTGCGATGTACCCCGAAAGTCCCTGTGGTCAATTTTACTTTTTATAAGGCCAACCTTACCTTTCAAAACGGGGTGCTCATGAATTTCCATATCCAGTTTGCTCCACTGCTCCTCATCGATGTGTTCATATTCGCCCGCCCCTACCTTAAACAAGGCTAACTTTTTTAAGGGATAACCTCCTTTTAGGCGTTTACCCAAAAAATAAATGGTATAATGTAGCCAAAATCCCACGATACCGTTATCATTTAAGGCACTGGATATTTCCACTTTAAATTCCTCCGTAAGGTATTCATCCGCATCAAGAAACAGCACCCATTTTGTATTGGGCGTATGATTTTGCAAATACCAGTTTCTCTTCTTGGGAAATTTCCCATCCCATGAGAAATCAACTACCTCCACACCATTATTTCGTGCAATTTCTTTAGTTTTATCTGTACTTCCGGAATCTATAATGACGATTTTTTTAACAAAGCCTTCACCTATGGAAGCCAGACACCCTGGAAGGTTCTTTTCTTCATTTTTCACGGGAATGGCTATGGTAAGGTCAAGCATCTTGCAAAATAGATTTTTTGTTTAATAGGCGTTCCTTTAAAGGAATACAAGGATGCCCGGCACAAACCATCCAAGCAGGCATATCTTTAGTTACTACCGACCTTGCCCCCACTACACAGCCTTCTCCTATGGTAACTCCCGGATGGATAAAAGCCTCCGCAGCCACCCATGCATGATCTCCAATAGTAATTGGCTTGGTAATAAGAGGAAAGCCTTCTATAGTATAATCATGGGTTCCTGCGCAGATATGTGCTCCCTGAGAAACCACGGCATATGCACCAATGGTAATCAGCCCTTGCGAATATAAAATAGCACCGCTTCCCACACCAGAATGATCCTTAAGGATTAAATTCCAAGGTGCCCAGATTTTTACTCCTGGATACACATGCACTCCCTTTCCAACTTTAGCACCAAACAATCTAAGCAAAAAAGATCGCCAGGCATGAAAAGGGCGGGGTGATAAGGCAAAAAATAATGCATATACTATTCCCCACACCAAACGTGCTATTCGGTTCTTTAAAGAAAAAGAAGGTCCTGTATGAGTATCCTTATTGGGCATTTAAACTAAGTGTATTACTTTAATACGGAAAATTTAAGCCTAAATTATAAAATGTTGAAAAAAGAATAGCGGATTTGTTAATTTATATTTCCTAATTGTCATCCCGACAAAGGAGGGATCTACTGACTTTTACTGTCATCCCGACGCAGGAGGGATCTGACCAATGAATTTTAAATTTTGAATGCTGAATTTTGAATTATTTGTTTGCTCATACCCCTCTCGCGCACTCCGCAATCCTGCAGGTTTTTGAAGACACAAACATTGGCGTCAGTAAGCGTTCTTATTAACTTATTATCCAATAACTTAATAACCTTTCCCCAAATACTGACAAATGAAAAATATATTCAAAAATACCACTCCTCTCCGACAGATGCTTCGTGCCTCAGCATGAACTGTGTCAATTTCCTAATTTTTTATGTGTAATCAGTAAAATTTTATTTGGTTATTTT
>JBKBXU010000057.1:0-17359 GCA_046313675.1 Cytophagaceae bacterium | reverse complement strand
TATTGAGCGTTTCAAGTGTGAAAATCAAAAAGGGATACTCAGAAAATTCTGAGAATTACAGATCGGCCTTTTCATAGAGGATTGGGAGGTAAAAAATTCGAAATCCTATCTACGTTTATACTTGTTTTACCTCGTTAATTATTGGAAGTACCTTTGAGGTAACATCTTTAGAACGTACTTTTTGATGCGTTTTCAGTGTGGTGTCCATAAAGGCAAAAGGGTGCACTCTCAACCCCGTGACACTGTTGTTCTCCAGATCATAAAAGCTGAAAGAAGTACAGGTCCCTGCTCTGAAGCCTGACCGGTTAGGGTATCCCATGGAAAAATCCTCTTCAATTCCTGCTTCCATAAGCTTTTTATAGGTTCCAGGAAGACTAAGTTTTATGAAATGTTGTCGACTTTTACTTACCTTCCTTCCTAAAATCTGCTCAAGCCTTTCCTTTTCTTTAAATAAAATCTTTTTGTCCTTATTAGACCGATAGGAGGGGTGCAGCCCAACCTCTCCTTCATTATCTAAATCCTTTATGAGTTTTTGAAACGTCTTATTGGACGGTGCAATATTTTTGTCAAAGCGGCCATAGTCTCCCAGAAGAATGAAATAGCTTGGCTTTAGATTATATTTTCGGTGAATTTCTACTTGTTTTGTATAAGAGTCATACGGGTCTTCCAAGAGGGAAAGGTGAACTTTTACCCTTTTTAAGAATCGTTGGAACCTGAATTTTATCAAATGAGATATCAGGTTTGCAGATGCTCTGGCAAAACCTTTATGCTTATACGCATACGCATTATCAATATCAATGCTGGGTGAAAAAGTAAACCCATTATTTTTAAAATGCAGGTCTGGATACACTTCAGTTAATAGTTCTTTAATTTTGTAAGCCCAAACATTTATAATAGGCCTCTCCAGAAAACCGCCTCTGAAACACACACTGCCTTCCGGGTCATAACGATGATGTTTATCTTTGGAATGAGGCAGGTATTCTTCGTATCGTGAAAGTATGTAAAAAGACGCGGCGAAGGGATCAAAAGGAAAATTGGGATTGTCAACTTTATAAAAGACTTTGCCGCTTCCCCAGTTGGAAAAACGAATTTCCTGACTAACAACCGTATCTTCAAAAAGTAAATTGACTGAAAGGAAGTGTAAGGGTGAATTTGTAATGATACTTGGCCCATAGGAAAATTTTGATATACTGCTAGCCATAAACTCCTCCGTATTGTCTGTCAAGGAATAACGGACTTTAAGTATTTCATCAAAAATAAATTTAAAAATATACTCCACCCGGGGAGTGATTTCTCTGACATGGATCAGCAACATTTCTATATATTTACAGTAATTGAGTCGATTTAGACAAATTTAAAGGTAAAATGGAACAATGGAAGGAAATTGCTGGAAATATCTTATTTTTGCTTAGTTTGTCAGGGCGCTAAATTTTTCTTTTATGCGTTTTCGATAATATTATAAAGTTTTCAGTCCTTTATACACATCATAGATGAACAGGTTTTTATTACTGTTTTTATTTGTCACATCAGCAGCATATTCTCAAAGCGTCTATGTTCCGCTGAACAGAGATTATTATCATTTGTTGGAGCGCTATGAGATCAGGAGCGGAAAATTATCACCACATTTTCATACCACATTCCGGCCATATACCCGGGAAGCGGTGGCACTGTTTGCCGACTCTCTTCAAAGAGACACTTTGCCGCTCTCGGAAGCTGACCGGTTTAATCTTCAATATCTTCAGAATGATAATTGGGAATGGTCAGAAGAGGCAGATGCTGAATCCAAGCGTCCCTTATTTAACAGATTATATCGTACACAGACGGATTTTTTTCATTACACATCCGATGATTTCCATTTTCAGGTGAGTCCCGTTTTTTATTTTTCGGGAGGAAGGGAAACAGCCTCTGAAGCGACTAATTTTATAAATACCAGAGGGGCAGAGATGAGGGGGATGATCAATAAAAAAATTGGATTTTATTCCCTATTAACCGAAAATCAAATGGCTCCGCCTTTGTTTGTACGGCAATTTGTTCAGCAGTACGATGCCGTTCCGGGTGAGGGTTACTATAAACTTTTTAAAGAGAATGGGTATGACTTCTTGCAGGCAAGAGGGTATATTACGTTTAATGCGACAAAGAACATTGAGCTGCAATTCGGGCATGACCGCAATTTTATAGGGAACGGTTATCGCTCCCTGCTGCTGTCAGATTTTTCTGCCAATTATACCTTTTTAAAGGCCAGTACAAATGTATGGAGGTTTAATTATACCAATTTGTTTGCTGAAATGAACGGAGGAAGGTTTTTTCCGCAGGATCATGTGTATCCTAAAAAGTATATGGCCTTGCACCATTTTAGTTATAATGTTACAAGGAATTTTAATGTTGGCATATTTGAATCTGTAATAATAGGAAGATACGATACCTTAAGTCCTATGCATTTTGATTTAAATTACCTTAACCCAATCATATTTTACCGTGCCATCGAACAACATGTGGGAAGTCCTGACAATGTTAAAGTTGGCCTTGACTATAAATGGAATTTCTTAAACCACTTCTCCTTATACGGACAGCTTGTTTTGGATGAATTTTATTTAAAACACCTTCGTGCCCGAAATGGCTGGTGGGCTAATAAGTATGCTATTCAGCAGGGGGTAAAATACATTGATGTGGCCGGAATAAGAAATCTGGACATTCAGGGAGAGGTCAATGTGGTTCGCCCTTACATGTATGCTCATTTTAATCGTTTTACAAATTATACGCACTACAACCAAGCCATTGCTCATCCTATGGGAGCCAATTTCAATGAATTTATTGGAATTGTACGTTATCAACCTACGCCTCGCATGAATTTGACTGCCAAGGCTTTTTACGTGAAATTCGGAGCTGATACCGCCGGTTCCAACTGGGGAGGGAATATTCATTTAGACTATTCTACGTTTGAGCAGGAGTTTGGAAACAGAATAGGACAAGGTGTTTCTACCAGCCTTAAAATGCTTAGTTTTAATGCATCGTATCAGTTGAGGCATAATTTATTTATTGATCTGACCCACGTGTACAGAAAAACTGACAGCGAATTACCGCAGTTTGATACGTCCACGCATTTTACTTCGTTATCCGTCCGGTTAAATCTGGCTCAGCGGCTGCATGAATTTTAATGCTTTTATTCTTTACAGAGCCTTGAAGTTTATTAACTTTGTATTTACTCAAAATATTAAATGAATACTTTCCTTCGATTACTTTCATTTGCCAGGCCTTTCAGAAGGTTTCTTCCAAAATACCTTGTATTTAATGTTTGTGCAGTAATTTTCGGGATTGTTAATTTTTCGTTTCTGATTCCTTTACTGAATATTTTATTCGGTACCTATGAAATTCCCGAAGATATAATTTATCCGGAATTTTCTTTATCCATTCAATATTTCATCGATCTGTTTAACTATTTTATGTATTCTGTAATTCTCGAACACGGGAAAATGGGAGCCTTAAAATACGTTTGTGCGATCATTATTACGTTTGTCTTTCTTAGCAATTTCTTCAAATACATGACTTCCAGAGTGATCAATAAGGTTCGCACCGATATGATATACAATTTGAAGAAAAAGCTTTATTCAAGGATCGTAGGTAATGATATAGCTTATTTTCATGAAAAGAAAAAAGGGGATATTCTTTCTGTAATGTCCAATGACCTTCAGGAGGTTGAATATTCTTTGGTAAGTGAACTTCAGGTAATAAAGGAACCTTTGTTGTTTATAGGATATTTTATCTTCCTTTTTACCATTTCAGTTAAGCTTACGCTTCTTTCATTAATTATTTTACCGGTATCGGGATTTGTGATCGGTACTATTGCCAGAAATTTGAGGAAGCAATCGCAGCAAAGTCAGCTTTACCTTGGATCTGTATTGACTTTATCTGAGGAAACTCTTTCAGGATTAAAAGTTATAAAAGCATTTAATGCGCAGAAGGCCGTAAATGAGCGATTTGACAAAGAAAATAATCATTTGAGAGGCTTGGTTCGAAGTATAACTAATAAAAGAGAGCTTGCCTCACCGCTGTCTGAGATCCTGGGCGTAATGGTCGCTGTTACGATCATTTATGTTGGTAGCCGTTTTGTTTTCAATGATGAAATATCTGCTTCGGAGTTTATTACCTACATTATTATTTTTTCCCAGGTACTTAATCCGGCAAAAGCCATTAGCCATGCTATTACTTTGATCCAGCGTGGACTGGCTGCCGGAGATCGTGTGCTGTCCATTTTGGATGCAGAGCCTAAAATCGTAAATGCCAAGAATGCCGTCAAAGTTGATTATTTCAATGACTCCATTGAATTTAAGGACGTTAATTTTTCTTTTGGCACGGAAGCCATTTTGAAAAACATAAATCTTAAAATTGAAAAAGGGAAAAAAGTAGCCTTAGTAGGGCCTTCCGGTGGAGGTAAGTCTACTCTTGTAGATTTGATTCCCCGGTTTTATGATGTGCAGGAAGGGGAGGTATTGTTAGATGGAAAATCCATTAAGGAAATTGAGATAGATTCCCTTCGTAATCTCATGGGAATTGTAACTCAGGATCCGGTATTGTTTAATGATACCATATTGAATAACATAGCTTTTGGTATTCCGGGTGCTTTGAGGGAAGATGTTGTTCAGGCTGCTAAAATTGCCAATGCTCATAATTTCATAGAGCAGGCGGAAAATGGCTATGATACGATCATCGGAGATCGGGGAGTAAAGCTATCGGGTGGACAACGGCAGCGGATAAGTATAGCGCGTGCTGTATTGAAAAATCCTCCGATTCTTATTCTGGATGAAGCTACTTCAGCGTTGGACACAGAATCTGAAAAGTTGGTTCAAGATGCCCTGAACAAGCTTATGAAAAACAGGACATCCATCGTTATCGCCCACCGCTTAAGTACAATTCTTGATGCCGATGAAATTGTTGTCCTCCGTAAGGGTGAGATTTTAGAACGTGGCACTCATAACGAACTACTTGCCCAAGGTGGTTTGTATACCAAACTTTATGCGGCAGCATCGTCTATGGGCGCATGAGCCGAGGACATGCATTAGTTATGCCCTATGCAGAAAAAAATCGTATCTTAGCAAAAAATAACCACTGAATTACAGATTTTTATATTGTTTCTGGATGTAATGAGGCAGGAAATACAACTGCTTCCTTTACCATACTTCCTCAAATGCTTATTGTAAATGCGGATGAACGAAGTTTCGTGAACACCACAACTGTTTCAGTGATTGAGTTTATTATATAGCCTTTTACCATCATTTAGTTTCGATAGGTGGCTGTATTGCAATAAAAGAGATTACAATGAACAATAAAAACATTTTAATATCAGGAGCAGGAATAGCAGGAACTACTCTTGCATTTTGGCTTAAAGAGTTTGGCTTTAATCCAACTATTTTAGAACGGGCTCCAGAATTACGTAAAGGTGGATATGCAATAGATTTTTGGGGAGCAGGGTTTGATGTGGCAGAACGAATGGGAATTGACCCCGACTTAATAGAAGCAGACCTCAAAATACCGGAAGTTACATTTGTGGATGCAAGCGATAAACGTAAAGGAGGATTAAGCTATGCAAAAATGAAAGAACTACTGAATGGTCGTGCTTATAATTTGCTTCGCAGTGATTTAGCAAAGATTATTTACACTCAACTTGATAAAGATATTGAAATTATTTTTGGAGATTCGATCAGCATAATAGAACAACATGAAAACGAAGTAACAGTCACCTTTCAAAGCGGAAAAATTCGAAATTTTGATCTGGTTATAGGTGCTGATGGATTACACTCAAATGTACGACAATTGATTTTTGAAAATGAAGCATCATTTGAACATTATTATGGCTATTACACAGCATCTTTTACCATTAACGAAAATCCATACAGCAATAAAGAGTTTAAGATGTACAATGTTCCGGGCAAGCAGGCGGCTATCTATTCAACCAATGAAAGCAAGTTGACCACATTTTTCATTTTTACTTCGCCTAAGAAGTTATCATATAACTATCACGATATTGAGGAACAAAAACAAATTCTCCGAAATGAATTTGAAATTGCTGGTTGGAAATGTGCAGACTTGCTTTCAAAAATGGATATTGCCCCCGATTTTTATTTTGATTCGGTAAGTCAAATTCGAATGAATAATTGGTCAAAAGGCCGTATAACATTGGTAGGAGATGCCTGTGCCTGCCCCTCCTTGTTATCGGGTCAAGGTTCTACACTTGCTATGGTTGGTGCGTATATTTTGGCAGGTGAGTTGAAAGAAGCAAATGGAAATCACAAAACCGCATTTGAACAATATCAAACTATTTTAAAACCAATTATTGAAGATAAGCAAAAAATAGCACAAAATTTCGCAAAGTCTTTTGTGCCTAAAAGTAAGTTTGGAATATGGCTGCGGAATTTTTCAGTTAAACTGATGTTTCTTCCTTTCATATCAAAACTGTTTATTAAACAATTGGATGACAAATTGAAACTGAAAATATATTGACACTACCGTCAACCAGCAAAAATTGTGACATAACTGATGACTCAATTTAGTTAAACGGATTTATAGCTTTTTTCTTTGAAAGAAATGGATCAAAAGCATGCCCAAATCATTAATATCCAATCATATTTCAGGCCTAAGTACTTTGAAAGAATAGGCTCTAATCAATCAACTAGTAAGTTACATAAGGCCGTATCTTATCCACAAACTCCTGATCAATTATTTTGATTTGCCTCAGGTCTTGTATGCTTGAAAAGGGGCCGTGCTGATCCCGATAGTTTATGATGATCTTGGCAGTTTTATATGGAATGTAGGGATGCGAAGATAATTCTTTGAAGCCGCAGGTGTTAAGGTTGATTTGTTTTATCTGGTATAAGGAATCAATAAAACTGTTTTCCTGCAAACGATTAACAGCATCATCTTCCAGCTTGTAGACCTCCCTTAGTTGTTCCGGTGAGATAAATCCTCCTAATTTTTCACGGTAAGCTATTATCCTCTTTGAAAGCACCGGCCCGATTCCCTTAATATTCATCAGATCCAATGTATCGGCCTTGTTTAGATCAAACTTCTGAATTGGCATTGCCGTGGGCTTAAGCTTGGGCTTTGGTTCTTTATCATTTCTATCATTAATGTTGCTTGTTGTAAATTGGCTATTCTTGATAATGATATAGGGCTCAAGTCGCTCATAATCCTCTTTTTTGAAGCCATAGATTTTTAATAGATCTTCTTTTTTTGAAAAATTGCCGACTTTTTGTCGGTATTTGATGATTCTGCTGGAAATATCAGGTGGTATACCTAATGCAATCCATTGCCCTGCATCAAGTTCGTTTGGATCAAAAATAGTAGGAGCATAGCTTACTTCAGCTTTTATCTTGGCAGGTTTATTGATTTCAGCAACAATACTGTCAAGATAAGCCTGATCTTTTTGATTGAATGAATGTGGCTGATGGTAGTATTTTTTAAAAGTCATACTTCCGATAAGGAAAACTAAAAAAATAGCGCACAGGATCAAAAAAGCGTTTGATTCTCTTTTGCTGAATCCAAAGTGATAGCTTAATATAAAAAAGACTTTTTTCATGATTCTTTTAAGAGCATTCGAAGGCTGGTTTTAACAATAGACCCCATATTTTTACAAGTGAGAAATTCATCATCCTTGTAATGTTTGGCCAATTCGGTTCGCAGACGCTTAACATTTTCTTTTGTAGAAATTTCGTCTTTCATAACAGCATCACCCAAATCCTTAATCCTGTATTTAGCCGCTTTTAACCGTGTTGCTATCAGGGTCCGTTCTTCTTTTTGATATTGCCTTACGGTTTCGGGAGTGAGCAACCCAAAGCCTAAATCCATAATCGGGTTGTTTTGCTTAAAGTATTGCGGCATATAAACCAGTTTTCTTCCATCATAGGATTGCTGATCAAAATCTATGGCTCGAATTCTGTAGTGGATTTCTTCAAAGTCAGGTACCATTTCGACAATATAATTGCCGGAATGCATATCGCCGAGAAGTCGCACAAAACAACGTTCATTGAATTTTACAAATTCTTTTGCTAGGCGTATCTTGTTAATCATACCTGTATTTAGGTACTCCTTGATAAACATATCTCCCGGAATTCCTATTATGTGCTCTTCCACTAGTGTGTTTTCATCTACGAAGAAATTAATTCTGTTTGGAGAAAGAATATGCTCCAGTTCAAGGCCGTAAATGCGTGAAGAATCCGCTACTTTAATATAGAAGTAGTCAAAGTTATCGTTGATTTTATTTACAATCCTTATTCTGAATGGCTTGGTGTTTCCAAATGCGCAAAGGTCTATCCGATCTATGTATAAGTGTTCTACAACGGACATATCCCCTTGTGCTTTTATCAAAGCGTAGGTTTCCTTTAAACCTTCATAGATGTAAGGGATTTCGCTTTGAGGATAAAATACGGTTTCCCAAAAGGTATCTTTATTCGCCTTGTCGTATAAAGTAATGCTGTTATTATATCTTGTAAGATCAGAATATGAAATAGGAAGCTTGAGCTCTCTTTCATAGCTGATTAAATACTGCCTCAGCGGCTTTCTTATAGAAAAGGTTATTTTCTTTTTGCTGATATTTACCATCTTATGTCAAGATATAAAAATACTTTTTTATATCCTGACATAAAAAAGCATTTATTCAACAATAAGCTCATCTATTTCCATTCCTGATACCTGAAAAACGCCCAGTGCTCCGCCATGTATGTTTGTTTGAGGGTTGGCAGGAGGGCCGGAAAAAAATCCGCCGTCATTATTTAATTGGTTTTGCAGGTGTAAATAGAAGTCATAGGCTTCTTTTGTTAGTGAAAAGGATTCTATACGTAGTTTATCTCCCAACTGGTAAACAAAGGGGCCTTCCAAACCATTGATGTTTTCCTGCACAAACCGGTCTTCCGCAATAAAAAGTTGGTTTTTATTGTGCAATAAGGTGTCGTTTCGATAGAATTTCCACAAATAGTAGTTGGTTTCGCCGGGTGGAGTCTTTGCATACGATACGGGGTAGTAGCCTCTTTGATGTAATAGGTCAGGCTGGTCGTAATAACGGAATTTAATGCTATCTACCGGCAAGATGTTTTTTAACTCTGATTGTGACGTGTATGTTTGTCCTTCCGCTTGGATAGTTAACGTGTACATTCTTCCCACCCTTCCCTGAAAATTTTGGGTTTCATAAATCCCTGGCTCTGTTTCAATTAATAGTTCACTTTCTCCAAAATTGTCGGATAATGTGACCACCGCATCTTGCACTTTGGCTTGATCTTCCGTGCTATAGAAACTTTTTGTTCTGGAAATCTGCACTTTATAAGGGCCTTCTTGATTAGTAAGTAGCGCAAATACGGCAATTCGGGGTTCTGCTTCTTCCAAATCAATGTCCAGCGTTTCTCTGCACGAGAATTGTGAGAGTACCAGAGATAAAAAGAAAATAATAGATCTGATTTTCATCCTTAAAAGTTAAAATTATACGTTAGTGCAGGTAGCTGTCTGAACAGATAAATCATCACAATTTCTTTTTCTCCAGGCGCATCCGCCTTGTCTTGTGGGAATATTGTGAATGGATTTTTTCTGCCATACACATTATATACAGATAAGCTCCAGCTTCCATACCAGCGCCTGTCTTCTCTCTGGCCTTTGCTATAATTCACTGCAAGATCCATACGGTGATATGATGGCATTCTATAGGCGTTTCTTTCGGTGTAGTAGCTTACATCCATATAATCCAGAGAATACCTTGCTGCAGGCAGTGTCATCGGCCTTCCTGATCCATAAACCCAGTTTCCTGAGATGTTCCAGCGCTTAGACAGATCATGGGTAAGTACAAGATTCAGGTTATGACGACGGTCGAAATCGGCAGGATAAACCATTCCCTGATTTATTCCCGGAATTCTTCTTTCTGTTTTTGAAAGTGTGTAACTGATCCATCCGGTTGTCTTTCCTTTAATTTTTCTTATAAAGAACTCCAGTCCATAAGACCATGCCACGCCTCGGCGAATTTCCGTTTCAATATTAGGATTAAGAAAAATCTGTGCGAAATCCTTAAAATCCACCGCATTGTTCATGTATTTATAATAAGCCTCTACAGAAGTTTCTATTTTACCATCTAAGAAATTCCGAAAGTATCCTGCTGCAACCTGATCTGCACTTTGGGGACGTATGTGTACGGTGCTTGGCATCCACATATTCAGTGGTAGAGGAGCCGTAGAATTAGACATTAAATGCAGGTATTGATAGGTGCGGTTGTAAGAGGCCTTTACTGATGAGGCCTCAGTAAGGGTATACCTGGCTGATAAGCGGGGCTCTACTCCGTAATAATCTTTGATGGATTCCAGACGTTCATAGGTCGTGGTGTCTGTAATTATGCCATTGGCAGGTTCGCCTTCATAAGTAAAAACCTCCCCCTTTCCAAGTTGAGAAAAGATTGTAAACCGTAACCCGTATTCAACCTCAAACCTTTTTGTAATAGTTTGCCTGTTGGAGGCATAAGCTCCGCTTTCAAGTGAGAAAAGCCGGTTCATTTCCAGCTCACGAAACATGGAATTGGGCGATCCGGGAGTAACTTTGCCCGGGAAATGCCTTCTGTAAGAAGCGAAGGTTCCAAAGGCAAGATTGTGCCTGTTATTTGGCTGTAAAAAATAATCTTTTTTAATTAAGTATTCTCTGATGCCTGTTGTAAAAGCAAGGCTTTGGATGCCCATATCGAATTCTGAAGTATAGTCAAATCCTGAATAAGCAAGTGTCCAATTTGAATAAAAACGCTCATTTCTATATCTTCTCCATTGAATAGATCCCGTGGTATTGCCCCAATTGACCCCAAAAAGATCTCTGAAACTAAACACATCCCTTCCATGATATCCTGAAATAAATATTTTGTTCTTATCGTCAATGGTATGACTATAGGTGCCGTTCAGGTCATAAAAATACAAAGTATTGTTTCTTATTTCTGGATTAGAAGAAAGCTTCAGAAACATATCCATGTACGTTCTTCTTCCGGCGAGTAGTAGAGAACTTCTATTTTTTACTATGGGTGTTTCAAGTGTCAGACGGCTGGCGATGTTACTTATTCCTCCAGAGCCATGAAATCCATCCATACTTCCGGCTTTTGAATGAATGTCCACAAGTGATGACAGTCGACCTCCATATTGGGCAGGTATACCACCTTTGTAGATTTCTGCGCTTTTTAGAACATCAGAATTAAATATTGAGAAGATTCCCAATAAGTGGGCAGGATTATAAACCGGAGCTTCATCCAGAAGAACCAGATTTTGGTCAGCACCACCTCCACGAACATATAAGCCGGTATTTCCTTCTCCTGCTACCTGAATGCCCGGCATCATTTGAAGGTTTTTCATTACATCAACCTCGCCGAAAAGAGCTGGAAGCTTTTTTATTTCCTCAATGTTTATCTGGACATTGCTCATTCTTGGAGCCTGAACATTTTCATTTTCTTTTTCTCCCTTAATTACCACTTCTTCGACCTCCATTTCTTCATACTGCATGGCAAATTCAAGTTGAGCATTTGCCTGAAGATTAATGGTTTTTTTTATTGTTTGATAGCCAAGGTAAAGAACAGAAATAGTGTATTTGCCTTGTGGCAAGGTTACAAGAAATTCACCATTGTCGTCGGAAATGACATTTTTATTCAATTCACTAATGGTGATTGTTGCTCCGGGTAAAGCTTCCTTAGAAAGCGCATCAATTACCTTACCCTTAATATTAAAGGAGGTTTGTGCCGGGGAGATAAAATGTAAAAATATAAGAGCTGTAGAAAGAAGTATTGATTTCACGATAATTCATGACATTATTTGCCAAAATTATCAAAAAGTTTGGAAAAAAAATGCTTATGCGATAAAAGACGCAAATTTATTATAATATTAAGTCCAAAGCCCTTGTATTAAGAGGCTTTGGACTTTTTTAATTGGATTCATCCTTTTCTCTTCCTACTCTTCTTTGTTGTTGAATTGGATTGGTACTTCCGCTTTGACCGTATTTGCTTTCTCCGCCTCCATCATAGAGATCAACTCGGTCATTTGGGTCGAAAGGACTACCATAAGTATCTTCCCAGCTTCTTCGATTATGGGTGTTCGGTTCTCTAAACTTCCCTTCTTCAGGATTTGTACCGGAATGCCCCTGGCTACCACTGGTGGCAATACCTTCCGAGGAAGGGCTTACCGAGCCATGTGTTCTAACCGGGTCTATATCCTGTGTATGTACTCTTGCCCCGGTTTCTGAGGCCGGTGTAGGGCCTGCAGTCTGGTTTGGGGCGCCACAACTGAATAATAGACTTATTAGTGTGGCAGATAGCATTATTTTTTTCATTTTTACCAAGGTAAATGTTCTACATCTGTTTCCTCTTCCCATTCATCTCCCCACTCATCAGATGAAGTTTCTTCCTCTGTAGATGAATTGTTTGTTCTTGCCTGGCCATCAGTGTCCCGATCAGAATGTTCTACGTCTTCTTCATAATCAAAGCCTGCACTATTGGGATCTTCATTAAGATCTTCTTGTTCATAATAATCTTCCCAATCAGAAGTTTCTTTTGGCTCTGAAACCGGTTTTTCCCGGACATTATTTTTCTGATCGGCTACCTCAGTCGGCGTAGTTCTCCTTTTTAGTTTTTCCTGAGCATATTGCCCGGAAGCTATACTTCGCCCTGTTCCGGGACCTGAAGCTCCCTGAAAATCAGTTTTACTTGCGTGCTCCGGACTTTTGTCCATTAAATCTCCTATGGTTTCACTGTAGGCGTTCCCATGTATATTAACAGCTTTCTTGCTGGTTTTATAACTTACAAAACGGTTACTGTTGCTGCTACAGGAACTAAATATAATACTTGCAGAAAATAACGATAAAATCAAATACCTCATATCCAACTCTCCTTTTCCTCATTTTGATTACTTATTAAAATAAGCTTTGGAGAAATAGAAATGTTTTCAAAAAATGTAATAAAAACGATTATTTTTTTAATCCAGATAGTGCATTTCCATTCTTACAGCATAACTGGACGGTTTGATTTCCTGTCCAAAGGTTTTGGCATAAACTTTCGTGAATTCTGCGCCAAATAAGATGATTATAGAGGAATAGAAAACCCAGGTAAGCAGGACTAATACTGTGCCCGCTGCTCCATAAGCAGAGCCTATGTTGACATGCGTAACATAAAGGCCGATCAGGTATTTCCCAAGCGTGAAGAGTAGGGCGGTAAAACCTGCGCCCACCCAAATTTCCTTCCAACGAATCCTTACGTCCGGAAGAATTTTAAAGATGAGAGCAAATAATAAAGTGATAATTGTTAGGGGTAAAGTAAAATTGAGGAATTGTATGGCAAATACTGTGATGCCACTGAATAAATCATTAAGCAGATTGGAAAGTCCTACGATTGCTCCATGAATAACCAATGAGACTAATAGTAGAAATCCAATGGTTAGAATCATTGAGAATGAAAGTACTCTATTAATCAACAGCTTAATTATGCCACTTTTGGGTTTGCTTTTTACTCTCCAAATAACGTTTAAGGCATTTTGTAGAGAAACAAAAACTCCAGTGGAGGTAATTAAGAGGACGAAGAATCCTATAAATCTGGCAAGCTGTGTGCTTCTGAGTTGCCCGGCTCTTTCGGTGACATCCTGGAGTTGTATTGCACTCTCATGTCCCATAAACTGGTTTAGATGCGCATATATCTCACCTTTTGCCGCATCTTCACCGAATATTGAACCCATAATGGTAACGATTATTATTATAATGGGCGGTAGCGAAAAAATGGTGTAATATGAAAGAGCTGCCGCATAATGAATGGCATTGTCCTGCTGAAATTCTTTGACGGACTCCTTAAAAATTTGCACCCATATGCGGAGTGTAATTGATGTCATAAAAATTACTTGGGTAAGGCAAAGACTTCCATTCCGGTAGCTGTAAAGCCATAGGCCTTGTCTTTAATCAGTAACATGTAATTGAATTTAAATTGCGTTGGCAAATCCAGCACAACTTCTTTTTTTGAATAGAGATTATAAATAGTCAAGCGGTCATTGGCAATAAAATACAACTCATCGCCTCTGAAGCTGAAGTATTGGACATTCAAGAAAGGTAATTTGGTTTTAAAGTTGCCTAAATTGTCAAAGACGAGGATGCCGGAATTTCTATCACTGATGAATAGCAGATTTTGATACTCTCTGATAAATGTCATTTCGTATTTACTGGGATTGAGTATGAAGTCCAAAGGCGTTAAAACTTCAACTTTATTAAACCGGAGGTTGAATTTTTTTAAGCTAAAATCTTTTTCATCAACAATCCATAAGTTATTGTCTGCGGCATATGTCAGCAAACGGGCAAATCCTATCTGCTCGGCCCGGAGTCTGTAAATCGGACTTTGAGTGAGGAAACGATCCAGAATAACGTATTCCTGAAAATTTCTATTGAAAACCAGTATGTTGACTTTTCTCCAGGCCTCAAGAATGGATACTTCATTATTCTGTCTTGGAGAATAGGTGAGCAGTAAATTGCCAATAGTATCGTATTTATGAACATTTCCCCGGTCGTCGGCTATATAAAGGAAGTCATGCCTGTCAATTGATACTTTATGTACTTTGGGGGTTTTGACAGAGCGAATGTGCGGCCATTGTTTTGGCACCTCCTGGGCATAGCTTGCCCGGAATAATGCTGTAAGTAAGAGTATACAGCTAAAAATTATATTTTTTGACCTCTTTACCATCAAAGACTGTATAAGGTGAATCATTTAACCAAGTGCCAAGATTGATGTATCGGCTATTATCTGATATTTTCATATCTAACGACAAATGTCGATGTCCAAATATATAAAAATCATGATGTTCTGCCATTTCTTTTTTTCTGCAGAACTGAAAAAGCCATTCTTCTTCACCTAAAAACTTGTCATCTTTGCCTGTATGGCTGTCCCTGCTTTTCTTTGACCAAGTATTAGCAATACCCATGCCGATAAAAGGATGAAAGAAAGCGAAAACTCTCTGAAAGAAGCTGTTTGCAAATATCCTCTTGAGAAATTTATAAAAATAATCTCCAGGGCCTAATCCGTCTCCATGTCCGATCATGAATTTTTTTTCTCCCAGCGAGATGGAAATATTATGTCGTATTATAGGAATATTTAATTCTTTTTGAAAATAGTCAAACATCCACATATCATGATTTCCTGTAAAAATATAGATGGGGATGTTATTGTCTGAGAGTTCAGCAAGCTTTCCAAGAAGCCTGACAAAGCCCTTGGGAACGGTATATTTATATTCAAACCAAAAATCGAAGATGTCACCTACAAGAAATACAGCTGCAGCGTCTTTTTCAATGGAACTTAGCCATTCTACAATCTTTTTTTCTCGCAAACGACTTTCCTTTTCATTTGGAATGCCTAAATGAAAGTCAGAAGCAAAATAAATCTTCTTATTATCTGTCAGTTCAATATGATGGGGTATCATCAATTAAAAATACGATCAATTCTTTGGGGCCATGAGCTCCCAATACCAAAGTTTTTTCAATGTCAGCAGTCCTGCTTGGGCCGGTAACAAGTGAAAGCATGGAAGGGATATTGCTTTTATATTTCTTTTTCAGATAGGTAATCCCATCCTTAATATCATACAAAATCTGAGAAGTATATGCTATGACAATATGAACGGGAGGGTAAATGCTTAATCTTCTTCCTGCTTCCCCTGCGGAAGATACAAAAATACTTCCGGTTCTGGCAATCAGTGCTTCGCAGGTAGTGATGCCCGCATCTGCTTTTTCTGCAAAATCAATATCCGTATTTATCAGACTTACCCCTTTATTATTAAATATCTTAAGAATAGAAGGTTCAAAAGCATAAAGATTATTCAGGTGTTTTTTAAACTGCAAGGCCTGAAAGGAGGAAACCAACTCATCTTCATTTTCTATAAAGACAAATTCACCCATATTCTTGATAAGATTTTCCGCAAATACCACAGAAAGATCTTTTTCTTCCGGTCTTACAAAAACTTCGGTGTTTAGATTGACAAGAGGCTCAGGAGTTTTTCCTGAGCCTTCTAGTGCCAATTTGATTTTCTTAAGGATTATTTCCCTGGAGTTTCCCTGGTTCATGAATCTGTCTTGCTTTGTCCGGCATTTGCATCCGGTTTATTTTCTGATTTTTCATCTGTTTCCGGAGCTTTAATTTCCGGAACATCAGTGGTAGTTCCATTCGTCCCCGTACTTCGGGTAAAGGCCTGGTAGGTGGTTTCCTTTTCAAAAGGCCTTTTTCCAATAAGTTCTTCCAGATCTTGTTGGAAAATAATTTCTCTCTTCAGAAGTTCAACAGCTACAATCTCTAGTTCTTTCCTCTTATCTGACAGAAGTTTTTTAGTTCTCTCGTAAGCGTCTGAAACTATTTTACGAACTTCGTTATCAATGGTTTCTGCCGTTGATTCAGAATATGGTTTATTGAACTGGTTAGTCTCTTTACTGTCGTAAAAAGAGATGTTACCTATTTGTTTGTTCATACCATACATGGTTACTATGCTGTAAGCCATTTTGGTAATTCGCTCAAGATCGCTAAGGGCTCCGGTTGAAATTCTTCCGAAAACAATATCTTCAGCCGCTCTTCCTCCCAGGGACATACACATTTCATCAATAAGCTGTTCTGTGGTATAAAGGAATTGTTCTTTAGGCAGATACTGTGCATAACCCAGTGCTGCAACTCCCCTTGGAACTATACTCACCTTTACCAATGGGTCAGCGTGTTCCAGGAACCAACCTGCTACCGCATGGCCTGCTTCATGGTATGCCACTATCTTTTTCTCCTCAGGAGATATGATTTTGTTCTTCTTCTCAAGACCGCCAATAACTCTGTCTATGGCATCCTGAAAGTCGATCATTTCTACTTCGGTTTTATCTTTTCTGGCAGCAATTAGGGCTGCTTCATTACAAACGTTTGCTATTTCAGCACCTGCAAAACCAGGAGTTTGAGCCGAAAGTTTTTTAGGATCTATTTCGCTATTAAGCTTCAATGGCTTTAAATGCACTTTGAAAATCTGTTCTCTTCCGACGATATCCGGCTTGTCAATACTAATCTGGCGGTCAAATCTGCCTGGTCTTAGTAGGGCAGAGTCAAGCACGTCAGGACGGTTGGTTGCCGCTAGAATAATAACACCTGAATCAGTTGCAAATCCATCCATCTCAACTAAGAGTGAATTAAGGGTGTTTTCCCTTTCATCGTTGGAACCCGGCATTTGGCCTTTACCCCTTGAACGCCCTATAGCGTCAATTTCATCTATAAATATAATGCACGGTGCTTTTTCTTTGGCCTGCTTAAATAAGTCTCTTACTCTGGCTGCACCAACACCAACGAACATTTCCACAAAATCGGATCCTGAAAGAGAGAAAAATGGGA
>JBKBXU010000056.1:0-17359 GCA_046313675.1 Cytophagaceae bacterium | reverse complement strand
AATCTGCATCAGAACTTCTATCAAATCCTTCCGCAATGTTGTTTGATATTGAAACGGCTGCCCTACAAATTTGATCTCTGAAACTAAAGTCTTTTGATTTTTGAAAAATAGCATAAATATCTACTGCTAAATCTTGCGCTTTTTGCCAAGCAATAATTTCTTCAAATTTGTGTATTGCCATAAATTAAGATTTAAGTCGCGAGTTTAAATTTCCATCTTAAATTTACCATTTTTTACTTAAGCCTTGCGCCTTATGCTAAATCCTCAACAAAGGAATTGTCAAGCAGTGGTTGCCACTTCAGGCTCTGGAAGTTTGCTTGGGGGTAATTCTCTTACGCCTTATGCCTTATGCCTAAATCCTCAACAACGGCATCGTCAAACAATGTGTGCCTCCCCTGGCGCGGGAAAGTTCGCTTGAGGGTAGGGTGATAATGGTTTGGGTTACATTTTCAGGCCGTATATTGTCTTCTTTAAAATCCTGCAATAAGTCTTCTATGGCAACGATGTTAAAGCCATAGTCCCTTAAGGATTCGTTGGTAATGGCATTTCGCTCGTAGGTAAAGGCAACGCCTTCTTTGATGGAAAATAAATTGCAGCCGTCGGTCCACTGCTCACGCTCATCGTAGGGTGACTGGCCCTTGCCACAGGGTACAATGGTAATGTTTCCATAAACAGCGTTTAGCATCTCCTTTAAGGAGGTAAATAGCACAGGACTATCTTTTTCCCGCATATAATGTTGGACCACCATCTTGTTCCGGGTTGAAACAAGTGATTCAAATCCTATACAAATTTCTTTGCTGATCCGTGTAAATATGGTGTCAAGGTGCATGCAAGAACGCTCTTTGGGCATTTCAACAACGGAAATCATTTCAACTACGCCTTTGCTGAAAAGCTGTTCTTTCAATTTTTCTATGGATTGTATATTGGTTCGTTCGCTATGGCCTATGAGCAGGTGGTTTTCTGCAAACATCATGACGTCGCCGCCTTCTATGGAGTATTCGTTCTTACAATCCAGATTTTCTCCCAGAAAATCAATGAGCGATGCGGAGTTAAATTCCGGGTGGTATTTGAATATAAAATGGCAAAGCAGGGATTCTCTCAATCGGGCATTTTTTGCCGCTTTAGCTATAAGTATATGATCATTCATAACCACCCCTATGTCTCTGGTAAAAATCAGGTTTGGCAGCGGGTTGAGGAACTGTGATTCTTTGTTTCCTATTCCGGTAATCAAGGCATTGGCAAGCTGTGGGGGACTTAATTCGTTTAAATGTGCCAGAGCCTTTTCGTTGATGGATTCATGGCATGCCACGGCAGTCAATAGTTGTTCTTTAACCGCTTGTTTTTGCAGCACATCTGCCAGTAGCTTTTCTACCTCCAAAACATTATCCGTACCAATAAACCAGGAAATGGCTTCTGTAAACAGGTCGTGCTCTTTCTGCATTTTTGGCAGAAAGACAATGTCCTCATACAGCAATTCTACCGCACGCACAGGAGTTACCTTCTCGATTCCCTGGTCGGGACGATGCATAAGGATTTTTGAAAGGGGGCTAATTTCATTTGAAACAAAGATCCCCTCTTGTTTTATATGTTCTGCATTATGTAAATACACGCGCATAAGTCCTTTTGTCAATATACCATCATTTTCATGCAGAATACACTGCCTCCGGATTTTATAAATTCTGAAGTGTCAACTTCGCGCACTTCAAAACCATGTTCCCGCAGAATTTTTTTGGTTAAAACACTTCCTTTGTGAATAACCGCTACTTTACGTCCATGCAGGTTTAGCACATGGGCATTAAGAGAAAATAATAATTCTGCTTCCTCCAGTGGAATGTGTATTACTTCTTCAAAAAGCCTGTTTATCAACATCAGGCCTTCTGTATTAAATGCTTCTTTGCATATTAATACAGTTTTTTCACTAATTGGTAAAAAACAGGTGTCCAGGTGGTAAAATTTTTCATTCGTTAATTCCAGCAACACCACGGGAACCTGTAAAATGTCAGAAATTTCTTCATAAGCCACAGGATGCGTCCGGTGTCCGAATCCCCCATAGATGAGCTGTTTCCCAAAATGAGGAATGGCATCGCCCATGCCTTCAAACAGATCTGTTTTTTGTAAATGAATGATTTCGTATCCCAGCCCCCGGAAGTAGGTTTCAAAATAGAATATTTCTTTTTGCCGGGAGGGATGCCTCATTTTGCTCATTATAGCAAGCTTTTTTCCTTCCTCTGTGATCCATGGGAAGGTTTGATTGGCGGCAAAAACCATATCTTCGCAGCCTTCGGCTCCATGAATTTCCAGATAGCCTTCTAAAACCGTTTCCTGAGCCAGTTTTTTATATTCTTCCTTAATGTTGTTCCATTGTGCTACAGCCAGGAGTTTATCAAGTTTTCCACTTTGGCCTTCCATGTGGGGGTTTTTTACATCAACAATGTCGAAAAACTCGGGTGTACACATAAGTACACGTGATGGTTCCGGGCGATCGGGCAGATCCCCGATATTGAAGTCAAGATTTTTTATGGTATATACCCGATTTCTGGTTTTTAGCATATTTCCCCTTTTAAAAATGTTCCTGCTTGTCTATATTTCAACGAAAAAAAACAATTTTGAGTTTGGATTATTAATAGTAAGAACTGGTTTCTTATTTTTAAATCATGAGTCCCGATCCTGGAAAGAACCAATTTAAGGAAAAACTTTATGTTATAATATTTGAGTCCGATACTCCAAGAGGGAAGGCTTTTGATGTGGCCTTGCTATGGACGATCTTATTTAGCCTTATCACGGTGGCTCTGGAAAGTGTCAGTCAAATACGTGAGGAATTTGGGCATCAGCTTATTTTGCTGGAATATTTTTTTACAGCTCTTTTTACTATAGAATATTTTATCCGTTTGTATTGTGTGCGAAGGCCTGTTCGCTATGCTTTTAGTTTTTATGGGATGATAGACCTGCTGGCGATTTTGCCTGTTTACATAGGTTTTTTTATTCCTGCAGCCCAGCCGTTTCTTGTGGTGCGGGTTCTCAGGCTGCTACGGGTTTTCAGGGTGTTGAAGCTTTTACACTTTGTCTCAGAAGCTGAAATAATAAAAAAAGCATTGCTGGCAAGCCTCAATAAAATTGCCGTATTTATAATGGCTGTCGTAATTATTTTAACCATCGTTGCATCGGCTATGTATGTGATTGAAGGGCCGGAGAGTGGGTTTACAAGCATTCCGGTGAGTTTATATTGGGCCATTGTAACTATAACTACCGTGGGTTATGGGGATATTGTGCCTGTTACTTTCTTTGGCCGGTTTCTTTCCAATTTGGTAATGATTCTCGGGTATGGTATGATTGCCGTTCCTACCGGAATTGTATCTGTGGAGTTTGCTCAGGAGGCACGCAGGGTTGAGATCAGAAAAAAGTGTGGAGGCTGCCACAGCGGAGGCCATGACAAAGGGGCGAAGTTTTGCAAAGATTGTGGTGAAAGTTTGATTTAAGGAGCGACAAACATAAATTTAATTGATAAATTGCAACGGCAGAAGTGATTCTGTTGGTTAAAAATAGACAGGCCTTAAACATGCACACCCATATATTATTGATAGATTGTCCGGATGAGAAAGGATTGATTTACAAAATCACCGGAATTTTATACAACAATAACCTGAACATCCTGTCAAACGGAGAATTTGTTGAGAAAAGAACCAACCATTTTTTCATGCGTAGTGAAATTGCGGGAGAGTTTGACTATCAGGAAATAAAAGATGAACTGGAAGCTGCATTGCCTGCTTCTGCACATATAAGAATTGCTCCCCGTTCCAAGAAAAAGCTTGTTATTCTGGCAACCAAAGAACATCATTGCCTCAGTGATCTTCTGATCAGGTATTATTACAAGGAGCTCAATGCGGAAGTGCAGGCCGTGATCAGCAATTACGATGTTTTGGCAGACCTTGCCGGGAAATTTAATGTTCCTTTTCACTATATTTCTCATGAAAATTGCTCCCGGGAAGATCATGAGCAAAAGTTAAAGGAAGTGATTGACACCTATGAGCCGGATTTTCTGGTGCTGGCTAAATATATGCGGATATTGACTCCTTCGTTTATTTCCAGATACAAAAATCGTGTGGTAAACATCCATCATTCCTTCCTGCCGGCTTTTATTGGTGCAAATCCGTATGTTCAGGCCTATGAACGCGGAGTTAAAATTATAGGGGCTACGGCGCATTTTGTTACAGAAAACCTGGATGAAGGGCCAATTATTGCTCAGAATGTAATGCCTGTGGCACATTCTCAAAGTGCTTCAGAAATGGCTCAGGCAGGGAGAGACATTGAGAAAATCGTATTGGCAAAATCATTAAAGCTGGTACTGGACGAAAAAGTAATGGTTTATGGGAATAAGACCGTGATTTTTGATTGAGAAGGTTTTACTTTGTTACCTTAATTTTCTTCCGCACTTTTCCGGGACTGTTTAAAGGGTGCCTGTAATTTATAAAATATTTTCCCTTAGCCTGAAGTTCTGTTGTGGTGGTAATCTGTAGAACATTTGCCTTTTCCGTTGTTGAAATTGCATCTATTTCCGCTCCTTCAAGGTGGAAATATTTTTTATCAATGAATTCTGCCTTTATTGGGTTCTTAAATGCAAGTTCTATAAGGGATGGTTTCTGAAGGCTTGTTTTGGCCGAGGAAATTTGAATATCCACCTTGGAATTATCAATAATCTTACCTCCTTTATAGCCGGTTTCGTTTTCTTTGGTAAGGCATAGGATGAGGTATCCATCTCGCACAAGGGCGTTTTCATGTACAAAATCACTGGTGTTTTCTTTAAAGGTATGCGTTGCCTTTTGCCATTTTGACTCATCCAACATCTTAAATTCATCGACCCATTTTAGCGTAAAAGTCTCCGCTTTTTCAGGGGTGTACTCATAATATTTGACGAAATCATAATAAGCATATACGGGTAGAATTTCTTCATCCCATCGTCCTGTCCATCCCCAGATATTCATCATTATTTTTTGATGTTGATTCATGTTTTTAATCCGGTCGTCGGACTGAGAATACACTTTCTTTCCATCAACAAACCATAGGATGGAGTCAGGATACCATTCAAACCCGTATAAATGAAAGTCGTCGTAGTGATTAAAGCCGAGCTTGTGTTTATGCTCATTCATGGTATGGTGGCCGATGATGGAGTTAAACTGTACCTGATCGTCAAGTTTGCCTAAAAACTCTATGTCTATTTCATTCCAGTTTTGCGGGAAATCGGGCTCATCGTAAAAGGTGAAAAAGGAACACAGCATACCACTTCCTTTAGCTGCTTTCATACGAACTTCAAATTTTCCGTAGGTATAGGTTTCAAAGGTTCGGACTTCTGCCCCCTTAAATTTTTTGGAATAGGCTGAGAAACTTATAATTAAGGATAGAATAAGTATGGGAAAGGTTTTCATAGACTTACATTGTCGTAGAATATACGGTGATTAACTAAAAATAGTACACGTTGGAAGATTTTTTTAATTTTTTTTAGAATTTACATAACCTTTTCCTCACGTATTACGAATAAGTGTTGTAACTACAATAATACAAAACTTAAACCCTTTTGACATGAATTTTTTAGTAAACCTTTATCTGTCAGAACAAAAGAAAGACCGCATCATTGGTAATTTTATCCTTCAGGTTATTCGCAAGCATGATCTTAACCGCTATGATAAAGACATTATTGATGCAATGAATTATTACGATGATACGCTTAATTTTATATATTCTCACCCGGCCTTTGTTCAGAGCATGAATCGTCTTAATCCAAAAATGCGGAAAAGCGGAAAAATGATTATAAGCATTTTTTATGACCACTTCCTTGCGGCAAACTGGAATGCTTACAGTGTCCTTCCTATGAAAGAATATATACAGCAATGCAATAATACATTGCTGGAAAACCAGGATATTTTGCCTTATAAGATTAATCATAATCTTCCTGAACTACTTAACTCTCCTATATTAAACCAAATTCATACCGTTGGTGGACTTCATGCTTATATGATTGAACTTACCAGAATTATAAAGGTAAACATCATTCATGAAGGAGCTTTAAATGACCTTATGACGAACTATTCCGCTTTCAAAGAGGACTTTAACAGCCTTATGGAGGATCTCCTGATTTATACACATTCTAATAGAGAGTTGATGGCAGTGAATGTTGCCTGATTAATTTAAAAAGGTCGTTACCTATACTCTTTTTGTATGTATTCTAAATTCCGAATATGTATAACAAAAAGGTAAATTTTAATGGGTAACTTCAGGAGCACTACACTTTTAGCATTCTTTTTATTCTCTTTTTCCACCCTGTTTGGCCAAACCGATCAGGAGTATGTGTGGAAAAATGTTAAAGTAGGAGGCGGGGGTCTTATCCCCGGAATTGTGTTTAGCCAGGCTGAAGAAAACCTTCTTTATGCACGAACCGATGTTGGGGGAGCTTATCGATGGAACCCGGATGATCGAACCTGGATACCACTTAACGACGACATATCTGACTTTAATTACCTTGGTGTTGTCAGCCTGGCTGCTGACCCTGTTGATGCAGATCGTGTGTATCTTGCCACCGGATTGTATTACCAGGATTGGTGGGGCACCAATGGTGCTATTTACAGGTCTGCCGACAGAGGCGAAAGCTGGCAGGTAACGCATCTGCCATTTAAGTTGGGAGGAAATACTCCCGGAAGAGCTTCGGGTGAAAGGCTTCAGGTAGACCCCAATTCAAACAACATTCTTTTTCTTGGTACCAACTTAAATGGTTTGTGGAAAAGCACCAATCATGGTGCAACTTGGGCGCGGGTTAACAGCTTTCCTGCCAACCGAATAACCTTTGTTGCCCTGGATAAAACCACCGGAACAGCAGGCAATCCCACGCCTACCATGTATGTAGGTGTTTGTGACCATATGTATACCAATACATTCAGTCCCAGTATCTATCGAAGCACCGATGGAGGAACTACCTGGGCACTTATACCCGGTCAGCCTACCAATGTTCCCCCTAAAGATTGGGAAGGTGGTGCTGACAGGCTTATGGTGCCAAACCGTATGGCTTTTGCCGGTGAAAACATTTATTTTTCATATTCTAACAGCATTGCTCCCAATGGGGATTATGAATTCCCTAATTCCATTACCCATGGAGCTGTTTATAGGTTTAACAAGGCCGGAGGTACATGGACCAACATTACTCCGGATGCAAACTTGCAGGGTGGTTATGGGGGAATATGTGTACACCCTTCAAACCCCGACATTGTCCTAACTACTACTTTGGGGCGCTGGTGGCCACAAAATGAGGTTTATATTTCAACGAACGGAGGAACCAATTGGCAAACCGTTCTTTATGCTAATACCTGGTCTCATGATGTAAAAGCTACCCTGGATCACAGTAAGTCTCCTTATGCTGCTACACACCACCCCCATTGGATGGGCGATATTCAGATAAATCCGTTTAATCCGAACAATGCTATTTTTGGTACAGGCTATGGAATGTATGCGACTTATAACCTAAATCAAGCATTTACCAACAATCCCACCGCTTGGGTTTTTGAAAACGAAGGCCTGGAGGAGACGGTGCCCCTTGAGATGGTAAGCCCTCCCACAGGAGCTCCGTTAGTGAATGCCATAGGTGATTTTGGCGGTTTCAGACATAACGATCTGGAAGTTTCACCTCCGGCTGGAGCCTTTGATCCTGATCAGGGGACCAATCCGAGCCTGGCATTTGCAGAGAACGCCCCCGATATCATGGTACGAACACACCAGAATGGAGCTAGGAAAGGATCTTATTCTTTAAACGGCGGAAGCACCTGGACAATGTTTGCTGCGCAGCCTGCCGGAACGAACGCTGGAGGCCAAATAGCGGTTTCTGCCAATGGCAACAGAATCGTATGGGCTCCAGGTGGAGGTGCGGTTTCTTATTCTACTAATAATGGAGGCGCCTGGACAGCCTCTACCGGAATACCTGCAAACCTCAAACCGGTTGCTGACAGAGTTAACAATAATACCTTTTATGCTTTAAATGTTGTTACAGGAAGGGTTTATAGAAGCACCAATGGCGGAGTGAGCTTCGACATTGTAAACACCACTTTCCCGACTTTGCCAGGTTATAATGCCGGCAGTGGGAAAATTGTCGCAGTATTTGGTCAGGAAGGGCATGTTTGGGCAACAGCACGGCAACATGGCCTGTATTTCTCAACCAATGGCGGCACCTCCTTTACCCAAATAGCCGGTGTGCAGGTGGCTCATAATGTCACCTTTGGTAAGTCGGCCTCTGAAGAAGCCTATCCTACGGTTTTTGTAGATGGGCAGATAGGAGGAAAAAGAGGATTGTTTCGCTCAGATGATATGGGAACTACCTGGGTGGGCATTAACGATGAATCCCAACAGTATGGGGGAAGCTACCGTACCATAGCGGGAGATCGTAATATTTATGGCAGGTTGTACATCGGCACGGAAGGAAGAGGGGCTTTGTTTGGAGACATTGCCGACCCAATGCCATTGGAACTTCTTTCGTTTTCAGGAAACCATGAGAATGATAAAATAGTACTTTCCTGGCAAACAACGGAGGAGCAAAATGTCAAAGAATTCAGGGTCTACAGAAGTTCAGATCCTGTAGACGTTACATGGGAATACGTAGGAAGTAAGGCAGCAGGAAATACGTCAGGCATCAACAACTATACAAGTTACGACGACCTGCTTCCGGAGTTTAGTCCTGTATATTATAAACTCGTAATTGAGGACTTTGATGGAACGATGTCAACAAGTAATATTATTTCTGTTCACCTGGAAAATGTGTTGAGCATCCTGGTATCTCCGAATCCTTCGGATTATAATTTTTTATTGAGAATTGTAGACAAAGCAGCGTCTTATAATTTAAGAGTGTACGACCTAATGGGAAGAACTGTGGAAGAACAAACTGACCTGAAAGGCCGGGAAGTCACCATAGGAGAAAATTTCCCTGCCGGCGTATACTTTGTTGAAATCACAACAGAGCAGATCTCTAAGGTGGTTAAAATAATTAAGGAGTAAATGGTAAGTGCAGGATTTACTGAGCAGTTTTGGGATTAATGTAATTCACAAAACCATAATAGGCCAGTGCCGTATAAAAAGGTTCAAATATAAAACTATATGAAAACCAATTTTATTATGGCCGCTTTGGCTTTGGCCGTTTTCCTTTCTTATTCGTGCAAGAAGCAGGAAGCATGCACGGAGGAGTTTCGCTTATTTATGCTGGATGTGAAAGACAAAGATGGCAAGGAGGTGGTTTTAGATGATAGTTATACCAGAAATCTGGTTACGGGCGAGAGCTTTCGTTTTGATGACCAAAATATTCCGGAAGAAGGCAGGTACATTCTTCTTACAGACTCTCAGTTGAATGCCACACAAAAAGACGGAAGCCCCTATGATTTCATAGGTTTACAGGACGATGTGGAGGTTGTTCGGGAAACATTTGTGATTAAGAATGACGGTTGTCACATTATACTTGTATCAGGAAATACAAGTATTGTCTTAAAATAAAACGAATTCTGACGTAGGTGCTTTTTATGGATACGTTTTAAAAGTTTCAGGTAACATATTGTCTTTGTTTGTGACCCCATAAATTAGAAGTAAGGAGAAATTACCAGGGAAGCAGGTCTCTAAGACGGTCAAAATCCTTGTGATGGTTAATAGATGCCCCTGTGCTTACCCTTAGGTGGTCTGTGAACATATCTTGTCTGCTGGTTCGAAAGAACCGAAGGTTTATGTTTCCCGCTTCGTTGACTCTGTAGCGTACGGCATAATCACCGGCAAATTGTCCGGATCCTTCCGCAGCTCCCACGTTAACGGTTCCGCCGGCACTCACAGAAATCCGGTCGGTAATTTGCCGTGTAGCCATTAGTTCTACCTCTTGTGCAAAAGCCCCCTGACGCTGATCAAGGGCTTCTACATTTACTTCAAGTTCTATACCTGCGAGATACTGGTCGCTTAAGGTTTCAAGTTGTCTGTTAAGTACGCGGCTAATGCTTTGACTTGCCTGTCCGAGAAGAATGCCGTCTTCACCTGTGTCGGTGGTGCCTACGCCGTCGTATATGAACCGGTTTAATACAATGAGTCCGAACACCTGCTTGTTAAGTTGTGTCTCGTCTGCCCGGATTTGGTCTATTCGCTGATTTACGACTGCAGCATCAGCAGAGGCGGTAGCTTCGGGCACCTCCAGATCAAAGGAAAGTGCCGGCTCTTCAAGTTCTCCGCTCATTTTCATCAGGACTCTTACCGGCAAAGCCCGGCGTGCTGCACGGATTTCATCTACGGTCATTATGTCAAGGAGGTCGGGTACAAGGTCAATACGCGATGCACGAGTTTCATACACTGCTGTAAGGTTTAAACTTGGACTTTCAGGGTCTCCCGACCAGCTGATGGTGCTTCCTGAGCGAACAGAAAATTCTCTTTTCATCAGATTAAGAAATCGTAATGAGTATAATCCCTCGTTAATGGTGTATGTTCCAAAGAGGTTTACGTTTTGGTCTGCATCCATTCGCATGGAAATATCTCCTGTTCCCCGAGCAGTAATCATGTCTCCATTAACAGGGTCAATAACAATGTTAAATACGGCTTCAGGTGTAATTTTTATCTGACTTCTGAAATCAAACCGTGACATGTCAAATTGAGGGACACGGCCACCTTCTCCTGTTTCAGATTCAGAAAGGAAGGGACGATCTTCGTCTTCCCCATTGTCATCTTTAAACACAATATAAGGAGGGCGAACCATATTTTCATCAGGTAGAATCTGTAAGGTTAAATTGGTTCCTGGCTCTGAAGTTATATTGACTCGTATATCAAGATCTTCGATGGGCCCTTTAAGCCCCATGTCTACAGTGGCAATCAAAGTGCCATAGAAAACAGCCTCTCTGGCCTCCGGGCTATCAATTAGTCTGAAACGGTCTGCACTAAACTTCAGGTCAAATACCATGTCATCAAACTGCTTGTGTCTGATAAAGCCATTTGCTACCGCCGGCCTTCCTCGGTTGTCCCGCAGGGTGAAGTTGTTTAGTCGTATAGCTTCTTCTTCAAAGAAAATTTCCTGATCCTTTATGGTATATTGTGTTTGGGTAATGGCTAAACCAAGAATGTTCTCATCTTTGAACATTAAGTTTCCGGTAATTTTTGGCGCATCCGTGCTACCCCTTATATGGAGATTTCCGATGATATTCCCATCCATTTTGGTAAAAACGTCTTTAAGGAATGGCTCGGCTCTTCCTATGGCAAATTCACGTATCGTTACATGGGCATTGATTGAATCCGGTGTTTGCCCAAAATCATAGAATCCTCTAACCACCATATCATTTCCAGGGCCTGCTATTCGCATGCCGGCGGATACCTGGTCAACATATTCTGCTTTTTTAGCCGTAAGACTAATTTTTCCTAATGGCTCGTCAGCAATAAGTACGCTGTCAATACGAATGTCAGCATCTATTCCCAAGGCACTAAGCGGATCTATAACATCAATTTCACCACTCAACCTTCCTTTCATCTTATATTCTTCCGTGTTGGTGATTTTAGCAATGTCTTCCAGGCTTATTCTCTCCATTTGCAGCTCTATAAGATCCTTTGTATTTGCTTGTCGACGTGTATGAACAAGAATGCGTTGATCTTCATGAAATAGCTCAAGGTCATTTATTGCCAGATATTCATCGGAATACAGGATTTGATTACCGGCTTTTATATTCCAATCATGGCCACTAATCTGAATTTCCGCCCGTGGCAGGGTAAGGGCAAACGTATCTCTTCGGTGCGTTAGAAGTCCGTCCATATTGACATACGTTTGGGAAGATTTTTGAGCAGCAATAAGATTAAAGGATAATTTGTCATTAAAAAAGTTTCCATTTATGCTTGGAGTATCTATGACAAAACCACCCAGATCAAGACTACTTCCTTTAACAAGAAAGTTCAAACTATCACTTTTGGCATCAACTGTAAAATCTAAATTTTTCAGGTGTTGATCCTTGTACCGGAATTCCTTCATTGAGCCCTTAATCTCCAGACTTTGGTTTTCCTCCCTGTAAGATCCGCTCACGTTAAAATTATCGAATATGTTAATGTCAGGTGCAAAAACACTCAAAAGCTTATCAAGATTATCGACATTAAAATTAAAGTACATCGATTCCATATGGGCATCCGGAGCTTCAAAAGCGTAGGCGTCCGTAAAATTGCTTATAAATTGCTTTGTTGCATCAGGAATATCTGAATAGGTAAATACTCCGGAAACTTTTCCATTAATGATTGGAGAATTTATGGTTATAAGCCTATCCCTTTCATTAATTTCAGAAGTAAGCTGTAGGGAGTCTAATTTATAAGTTTGTCGACCTTGCCTTAGATGAAAATTATCCAGACGGGCAAAGCCTGTAATACTATCTGGATCCGTTCCCGCCAGGTCAATATTGATTCGGGTACTGAATTGTAAAGTGTCTTCCGTGAAATTCAATGCATGCAGATTAGCATTACACACAACGCCATTTACCATATACTTAAACTGATCTTCCCGCAGATCTATTTGCGTGCTGAGGTAGCTTTCAATATTAGGATCTTCACTGGATAGCTCTGCTAAAAGCAAGTTGTTCACGAAGCTTCCCTCAGCAATTATATTGCGGTAGGTATAGTCATTAAACAAGAAAGAGCGCAGATTTACGTTAAAAGAGTCCATATTTTCGCCACGGCCCTTAAAAGTCGCATTAGCTGTAAGCCGACCCATTTCCTCGGATTCCAAAAACCTTCCCATATGGAAATTTTGTACATCGATGGTGCCGCTGTGAGCTAGCGGATTGAAGTCATTGTCTGTTTTTATACGCACATTCGTACGGAGGCCTCCAAGGTCTGTGCCGGTTTGAAGTTTTACAGTTACATCATGTAGAGATCCTTCAATAGTGCCTTTGGTACGAATATCCCCCAATGCGTAAAGATTGACGGGCAAGTCTTTTTTGGGAGGGTAAAATGTGTGTAAAAATTGCTTTTTTGCTTCGGCCTCTGTAAATGTAATGTTGAATTTTGCCCGATCAGCTTCAGGCAAGCCAATTGCCGTTAAACTTCCGGATGCCAAAACATGATCTTCAAGGCGGATGTCAAAATTGTTAAATTGTATGTCAGCCACCTTTCCTCTCAGGTCTCCGGATATATGTACAGAGGCGTCTTTGAAATCATCGGGGATATCCATTTTTGGGTCAAAAACCAATAAGTCTTTGAATGAAATAAGGGTGTTTCTGAAATCGGCGTGGGTGCGAATTTCTCCTATTTCGTCCCCCACTTTGTCAATTTGAGGTATGTGTATGCTTAATTCTTTGTCGAAATGCGAGTTTCCGGTGGTGAGCGCTGAAATGTTTAGGTCAAGCTCAGGGCCATCCAAAGCAAGATCCAAGGTTAAACGATTTAATTCCAGGCCACTTTTTTCACGCATTGCCAATTGCTGGATGCTTCCTTTTATCAAGTCTCCGTGAAGAAGAATGTTTTCAAAATTGCCACTGATTCCTGTAAGATGAAGGTGATTTGGGTCTAGCCCTGCCTCTTTCCCCGGTTCATTGAGATCATTAAAGGCAAAGGCTGAGCCGGTGATGTCAATTTCATAAATTGTAACAAAAAAGCGCTCTTCGGGTTCTGATTCTGCCTCAATTATGTCGTCCTTTTCGACAATGCTTCTGCCGGGAAGCTGTTCAAGCCTCATGTCAAGGGCATGAAGGTTAATGTAATTAAGGATTAAATGGTTTTTTTCCAGACCCAGATCTTCAATGTCTACCACCGTTCGTTGCATATTTGCCGCCAGACGTGTTCCTCCCGGAACGTCCAGGTAATTCAGGTTTATTGAGGACAGGCTTATTTTTTCCAGTTGAAAGAGCCAATCTGAGGGCTCAGAAGGTTCGTCGCTTTCAAAAGCATAAAGCAGGAATTGGTAATTGAAATCTTCCATACCCTCCTGTTTGTATATATTTACTTTTGCCTGATCAAGTTCTGCAAGTTCCAGTCGTATGGTTTTTTTGAAAAGATCCAGAATGTCAAAGTCAACACGTAAACGATTGGCATAAAGCAAAGTATCGCCTTGTTGGTCTTCTACATAAATGTTGCGTAGGACAATCTGCCTTAAAGGGTCAAACTCAAGTTCTCCAATGTCAACCTTTGTATCCAGTTCATTCTCCAAAATGACAGTAATATGCTGAAGGGCATATTGTTGTACCCGGGGAATACGGATTACAAAATACAAGATCATCACCAGGGTAAAAAGCCCTAGCAAAAGGAACATGAGCACCTTTGTTATTCGGGATAATATTTTTTTAAATCTTTCGATACTGTGTTATTTAATAAACTTAACCTACCTATCCTCTACAATTATTAAGAAATGAGCTATGTAAATTGTTCATTTCCCATAACTGTATTATTTGAGGAACATGTTTAAATTTTCAGCGAATCATTAACTAAAATGTTCCTCACCAGTTTATATAACAAAGGTTAGAATTTTTAATTCTTAAACTTAACCATTATATGACTATGAAAAAAATCATTCCCCCTCTGTTGGGTATATCTATATTGTTTTTGGGGTCTTGCGTAAGCAGGGTTGAAACGACAGAACAGCCGTATGGCAAAATTGATATTTCAGAATATGAAGAGCAGAACTGGTTTCTGAGGGGCTATAAAGAATACCGTCCTGATAAAGCAGAGTTGCGCGCCTTGAAAGAGTTTCCCAAAGATGCCTCTATTTTACTATTTGGAGCCATGTGGGATACGGAAACTAAGAAAAGTCTGCCAAGAATCTATAAAATCATAGATCGTGCAGGAATTCCTGACAATAGTATTAATGTTTATTTTCTTAATAAAAACCTTAAGAGTAATGAAGGGATGGAGCGGATTTATGATATAAAAACAGTTCCTACGTTGATTTTTATTAAAGATGGTAAGGAAGTAGCGCGCATAGAAAGGTGCTGTAAGGGTCTTGTAGAAACCGACATGGCCAGAATAGTACCCAAGTTGCTTATGATGGATTTTGATAAAGCGGAAGAATAAATTTTGTCTTTATTTAACATTTCCTTTAACAATAAAAAAGAAGAGGGGGTTATTGTAGTATAGGGTTATAAACAGGTTGTTATGGAGAAGGTGTATGTGAGGAGGTTTATACTTTTATTGGTTCCCTTGTTGTTTTTAAACAATTGTGGAAGCAACTACAATGTAGAAGATTCTGAAGTTTTCTCTGAAGCCCGTACTAATTCAAACATGGGTATAGATTCTGCCGAGATGGCTGATGTTAAGTCTGCTCAACCTCTGGAAGGAGCTGTTCTGACTGATATAGAAGAAATCAAGGCGAGAGGCACTCTGATTGCCCTGACTGGTTATTCACATACCGGATATTTTATATACAAAGGAACCCCAATGGGTTATGAGTATGATCTTTTAAAGCGGCTGGCTGATCATCTGAATGTAAACCTGGCAATAAAAATTGTCAGAAATCATGAGGAGATGTTTAGGATGCTCAAAGAAGGAGAAGGGGATATCATTGCTTATAATTTGGCAGTAACAAAAAAGCATGAAGACTTTGTAAACTTTACGACTCACCACTCCACTGGCAGACAGGTTCTTGTCCAGAAAAAACCGAATAACTGGCAACGGCTTTCCAAAGAAAAACTGAATTCATTACTTGTTCGGGATCCTCTGGATTTAATCGGGAAAGAGGTGTATGTGCGAAAGAATTCAGCCCACCACCTTAGGGTGATGAATCTTAGCAATGAAATTGGTGGGGATATAGACGTAGTCCCGGTAAACGATGAGACAGATGTGGAAGATCTTATATTAAAAGTGGCTGAGGGGGAAATCCCCTATACCATTGCCGATGAGCAGGTGGCTTTATTAAACCAATCCTATTTTCCGGATCTTGATGTATCCACTCCTATAAGTTTTAAACAACGTTTTGCCTGGGCAGTTCGAAAAAGTTCGCCTGAATTGCTTAATGAGGTAAATGGATGGATACATACCATGAAGCGAAAGCCTGTCTATTATATAATTTACAACAAATATTTTAAGCATAAAAAAGGCATAGATCAGCGAATCAGGTGTAGCCGGGAGATGACTTGCGGAAAAAGCATCTCTCCCTACGACTCCCTTATTCAAAAGTATGCACATGAGATAAACTGGGACTGGCGGTTGTTGGCTTCACTCGTATACCAGGAATCCCGATTCGATCCTGAAGCCCAATCCTGGGCAGGAGCAAGTGGCTTAATGCAATTAATGCCGGCTACAGCAAAAGAGTTTGGTGCCCAGAACCCTTTTGACGCTGAAGACGGTATAGCAGCGGGCGCAAAATACCTAAAATGGCTCGATCGCTATTGGATGAAAAAAGTGCCGGATCCGGAGGAGAGGCTTAAGTTTATTCTTGCATCTTACAACGTTGGACAGGAACACGTTGCCGATGCGGTAAGGTTAGCCAGTAAATATCAGAGACTGCCTGATGTATGGGATGGGAATGTTGCTTATTTTGTGTTAAACAAGTCAAAACCGAAATATTCAAATGATCCGGTGGTACGCTATGGGTACTGCAGAGGGGCTGAACCGTTTAATTATGTTAATGCTATATTGGATCGTTATCAGCACTATAAAAATCTTATTGATGAAGAGAGTTTATAACAAATCGGGTTGTTTGAAGTATTACTTATCAGCTAAAAAGTTTAAGGATGGATGTTTACAGTTATTCTCAGGAGAAGGTTGACGCTCTTATAGAAAATGGGTATGAGGTAAAGCCGACACATTACATAAAAAGGGGCTTCGAACTATTTAAGCAAAATCCAGGTGGTTTTATCGGCTATAGCTTGATATTCTTGCTGATTTCGGTTGTTCTTGATGCTATCCCTGTTGTCGGATTTGCCGCCAGCATTGCAGTGCAGGGGCCTTTATTTGCAGGTTTTTATATCATAGCGAGGAGAATTAATCACAGCCAAAGTCATACCTTTAGCGATTTCTTTAAGGGGTTTGATTATTTTGTGCCCCTTTTGCTTACAAACCTTATAGGTGGCATATTGATATTTCTGGGTTTGCTATTATTGATCCTTCCGGGAGTTTACCTTGCCGTTGCATATTCGTTGGCAAGCTTATTTGTTGTTTTCGGAGGGCTTGATTTCTGGCCGGCACTGGAGACCTGCAGGCGTCTTATTACAAAACAATGGTTTAACTTTTTTATTCTTGCGGTTCTTCTTGTTTTGATGAATCTTCTTGGAGCCATTTTATTGGGGGTTGGCTTATTGGTATCGCTGCCTGTAAGTTTTTGTGCAATGTATGTTGCCTATGAGGAAATTGTCGGTACAGGTTCGGGTGCTTCGCCTCGTGATTTTCAGGAGGCAGAAATTATTGAAGGATAGGT
>JBKBXU010000055.1:0-17438 GCA_046313675.1 Cytophagaceae bacterium | reverse complement strand
TCCTTTAATTCTAAAATTAAATTGTTCAGAGCAAATCTAAGAGGAGTGGTTGACACTAGCTTTTTCTTATTCCGTTTGACAAAGCTATTCGCTTAACTCCCCAGAAAATACTTGTGACCCGATTCTTCAAATAGCAATAAGATCACAAATTCTTATTATCCTCCGAGTCCTCTTAGGAGAGACTCTGAGGCGGAGGAAAAATTTCAAGAATACATTGACAGAATAAATAAAAAAACGCCGCATAACATATAGTTAGGCAATATTTGAAAAAAAGCATTACCCCGTTAACTTATATCATTTTAGATTGATTTGCCCGCTTAACAATGAATAAAGAAATTTTAAATAACCTAGAACTTGAACTTGCAATATTAGAAGGAGCTGAACAGGTTGAGTACAAAAATATCATTTACTCGAACTGTGCATTTATCAAACTAATAGTAGACGGGATAGATTTAATTAAAGAAACAGAGGACAGAAAAAGTGTTATAAATTGGGGTGAATTAATTAAAACGAAATTTGACTCTGGAAATTTTTTACTTCTTACCTGCATGTGTGGAGATGCAACCGATGGCGGTTTTAAAAAAGTTAAAGTTGAAAGAAATGAAGATACGGTAAAATGGACTTTTAACGATAATTCAAACATCATATGGACTTTTGATATCAATAAATATGATAAAGCAATATCAAGAATGGAACATGAACTTGAAACACTTACAGTAAAACTAGAACCTTTTGACCCCTAGAGTCTTTTAGAACTCTGGGAATAGTGGATAATAATCAAAAAAAAATTAACAAATGAAATTCATTCCTTTTCTATTCATATTTATTTTTCTCAACAATAAACTTGCAACAGATAATTTGGAAGGTACCTGGATTTTGGAAAAAATTGATACTGGTGAAAAAAATTTAGTCCCTGAATTTGAATATATATTAAATTTATCTAATGGCTACATGTCTTATACTCATATTTGCAATAGGTGCCAAGTAGCATATAAAATAAATAACAATAAATTGTCTCTTGAATCAGCGCCATTATGCACCCGGATATTTTGTGGAAAAAACCCTGATCCAATTTATGATTATTTAAGCCCTGTGGGTAATTATGAGGTCAAGGGGGACAAATTAATAATTCAAAACCCCAGGGCGAAACTAATTTTCAGAAAAGTCTGAGTTTTTTAAAAAATTACTCCATTTCAGAAAGAGTCTCCTCTCGCGCGAAGTTACTAAAGACAATCTGCTATTTGATAAAAAATAAAAACTGGCGCGATGCTTTCAGCTCGTACACCGCCCCAGAGTCTCCCAGCGGGGACTCTGGGGGTTTTGAAGCAATTTGCTGTTCATTTATTTATTCGTAAAAAGCTGCACTGGAATAAGCATTTTCTGTGAAATCAGAAACTAAATTCCATTTTCCTGACACAGGATTGTGGTGCATATAATCAAGATAGATTTCCACCTGATTTTTATTTTTGCATGACCTAGCGTCATTTGAAGAGCGAAAGGCTTGGTGCTTTTTTCCTTTGTTCTTTTCTTGCTCTGACACACCTGTTTCAAGTTTCGTTAAAAGAGAGTTTTTGTTTAAACTTTTTAGGCCATTTATTATATCATAAGCAAGGAAACGCTTACCACCTGCAATTATCCTGTCTAAAGGCTGAGCGGAATCTTCTGGAATATGCAACAAGCAGAATGATTGGGCATTACTACATAACCCATAAGAGGAATAGAAATTTTTCTTAGATGATCGAAGAAGTTATTAAATTTGATATAGGCGTTTGACTCTTCAATTAGGGAAATCCATTTATAGCAAGTAAAAGTTGTAAAATAAGTTTCTCCATTAGAATGTTTTACATGAGTTGCCATAATAGTTGGTTGATGTTTTTTCAAAAATAGTTTTTAATTTTAGTTTTATCCGTATGTATTATCCTCAGAGTCCTCTAAGGAGAGACTCTGAGGCGGAGGAAAATCCCACCACACATTTTTAGCACATTTGGTTTTGCCACCGCTCGAAACCAAACCTGAAAACCCAAAAGAGCTAAATCTCCCTCCCATACTTATGTTCTAATTAGCGGCAGCAATAATACTTTGATGCCAAAATATAGTTTTGTACATTTGACTTACTAAATGCAGAACTATCGCACAAAACAAACTCCATATTGAAAGCCTAAGGCATCAGTTCCAATCAGAACTAACATTTTCGAGTGCTGACCTGATGCAATTCTATCAAACTTTTGAGCCAGGAGTAAAAAAGACTACTGTCAACTGGAGGATATATAATCTCGTGCAAGAAGGAATATTAAACAGAGTTGGTAGAGGAAAGTTTTCGCTCGGGAAAGGCGATGCCTACATCCCCGAAGTATCAAATAAACTAAACAACGTTTATAAGAAGATGAAGTCTGACTTTCCTTTTTTGACAGTTTGTCTTTGGAGTACTTCGGTGCTTAATGAATTTATGCTTCACCAACCTGGAAGGTATTACCAACTAATAGAAGTTGACAAGGATGCCATGGAAAGTGTCTTCTATTATTTAAAAGATAGAAAGTATTCTGTATTCTTGCAACCTTCCGAACAGCTGATTAGGCGATATATGATTGATGAAAAAGAGCCTTGGATCGTTAAATCCTTGGTGTCTGAGGCTCCTGTTCAACTTGTCGATGGTGTTCCGACAGTTACAATAGAGAAATTACTTGTTGATATATTCTGTGATCCTGTAATATTTAATGCTCAGCAAGGATCGGAAATGAATCAAATATTTAATGAGGCATTTGAGAAATACACAATTAGTGAAAGTAAGATGTTACGCTATGCTAGTAGAAGAAGAAAAAAACAGGAATTAGATAATTATTTGAATGAAATATCTAAATATCGGCAGCATACATGATTTGCTGCCATTAATTTGAAATGATAAGTAAAAACTCATTACACATTGACTGGATTACCAAAGTATCTTCAGCCAACAGAAAGGCTGATAAAATACTCGTGGAGAAGGTTATTAGAGCCCTAATGCTTTTAGAAGGATTAGTGAAGCAGAATTTGGATTTTGTTTTCAAAGGAGGTACTGCCTTAATGCTAATTCTAGACTCATCAAAAAGACTTTCCATAGATGTTGACATTATTATTGAAAAAGAACCTAATGGTTTAGAAGAAATATTTCAAAGCTTATTAGAAACTCAAGGATTCACAAGATTTGAACTTCAGGAACGAAAAGCTTTAACTAAAATTCAAAAAGCTCATTATAAGTTCTTTTATAAACCTGTTCATCAAACACGAGCCGAAGAGGAAAGTATCTTATTGGATATACTTTTTGAAAAAATTGGATATCAAAAGATTGAAGAAACCCCTATTATTTCAAAATTTATTCTTGCAGATGGTGATCCAATCTCGGTAAAGGTTCCATCAAAAGAAGATATACTAGGAGACAAATTGACTGCTTTTGCGCCTAATACCACAGGCATTCCATATTTCAAAGGGAAGACGAGCATGAGCATGGAAATACTGAAGCAGCTCTATGATGTTGGCAATCTAATAGATATTGCTGAAGACGGTGAATTAGTAAAAACTACTTTCGAATCATTCGCCACTATAGAACTTGAGTATCGAGAATGTGAAGATGAGGTTGATGGTGTTCTTGAAGATATCTATCAGACCGCATTATGTATTGTCAGTCGAGGAGTTGAAGGAAGAGGTGACTTTACAGAATTGCAAACAGGCATTCAAAGAGTTTCAAGATTTATTTTCTCGGAAACCTTTCATATTGATAAAGCGATTACTGCTGCTTCAAAAGCAGCCTATTTGGCAATTCTTATACGATCTCAAGAAATTAATATCGAGAAATATGGTGATCCGAGAATCATGAAGGATTGGTCTATCGGAGAGCCATTTTGGCCAAGATTAAATAAGCTTAAAAAATCAAATCCAGAAGCATTTTTCTACTGGTATAAAATATTTGAATTAAACGTAGGAGGACAGAATTAAAGGGAAGGTCAACAGTACATTACGCGGATAACAAAACGAACAATGCACTCAAAAAGCTGCATAATAAGTTGCGTCCTGCGGGTACACCTGTTCAACGGGTACACCACCCCAGAGTCCTCTAAGGAGAGACTCTGAGGTGGAGGAACCTCGAAAGGTAAAATACACAATCAACTTTAACCATAAAAACGAAATGAAAATGAAAAAAATGATGACTATTATTATATGTATATTCTTTTTTGGTCTATTTGATGTAAACGCTCAATCTATAAACGGACTTCCGATAGAGGCTATTGATTCAGATTACATTGAAGTTGGGTATGCACCTCGACAAAAAAAAGTTGTACAAATGGATCTTGGTTCTCCGTTTAATGATAAAATTTATACAAGTGAGTATAAACGTAGTGGTATACTAGGTGGATATAGAGGGGAAATAAAAGACGAAAATGGGGAAATTATTGAATTTGAAACTAAAATAGATTTGATAAACTTTTTTTCTAAACACGGATTTAAAGTTACGGCTAGTTATGCCGAAGACGACTTTGCCGTTCATTTCATTCTGGAAAGAAGATAAGGTAAAGAGTATTTAATATTAAGGTTATATGTATTTTGAGCAGTAATTTGGCGCTACAGCAAGCCTTCAATCTCCCACACCTTTTTTTAAATTCGTAAAAGCTGCACTGGAATAAGGATATTCTGCTCATACGAAGAGCGAAAGGCTTGGTGCTTTTTTCTGGTAATGGAGAAATGGAAGCTGTCATTTTAAAAAAACTCTGGCTTCATGCAAAACGTATATTTGCGACGAAGCCAGAGGTATTATATGGTTATTGAATTAAAAAATTCAAATCAAACAACCTATTTATTAAAGTTTCTGAATTCTCAGGGTTTCAACTCTTCCGCTTGAATATACAATTGTTACCGCATACAAGCCTATAGTAAAATTGTCGCCATAAGTGATACTCTCTCCAGCAGCCATTTTTCCGTAAGAATAAACCACAAATCCATTAATATTGGATATGCTTACAGAATGTACAGCTTCAGGGGCTGTAAGGGTAAACGCTCCTATAGAAGGATTGGGGCCTACTACTGCTTCTGAAACAGCCATTGATTTGCTGGCTTCAGCACAGGTAGTTACCGTTTTACAGTACGTAGCATACCATGGTGCAGTATTGTACGACACCCCTACACAAATATCGGTAGTAGTAAAATATTGTCCTGTCTGAACATTTACTCTGAAAGGAGAGCCTGTAACAGGAGTTATACTTTGGCTATAACCGTTTGTCCACCAAGTGTAGGCTGTAGCACCTGCTCTCTTTGAAGAATTCAATTCAAAGGTAATGCTGGAATTTATACTTCCACAGTCCGGACCCAGAACATCTGCTGTCCCAACGGGATCAGGATTGTTAATTGCCGGGTTGACTACCACTGTTCTTGCTGTAGAAGTTGTAACCGCTCCGCTGTTGTCCGTTGCTCTTGCCGAAATGGTATAAGTGCCTGCAGCTACATTCGTCCATGTAAATGAATAAGGTGCAGTAGCATCCGTGTTAAGCAGGGTATTCCCATTGTAGAACTGTACGTTGACTATGCTGCCATCAGCATCTGCAGCATTTGCTGAAATGGTAATGCTGGCAGGAGCATTGAAGCTTGCATTGTTTGCAGGCGCTGTTAAGCTTACAGTTGGAGGCTGATTAACCGGGGTGTTCACTGTAACTACAAATGTGGTTGTAGAAGTGCATCCACCTGCATTGGTATACGTAGCTACGTAGTTACCTGCCTGAGTTGTTTGAATATTGCTCAGCGTAATTTCACGGGTTGAGGCGCTGTAATTGCCAGGACCACTCCATGACCAAGATCCGCCTGTTACAGGTTGAGGTCCGAACCTTACAGAGCCTCCTGTATTTAAAGAAGCAGTAGAAGTCTGCGCCCATGCACCTCCATTGATTTGCACATAAGGAGTAATGGCTGTTGGCGTACATGGGACAATTACAGAAGCGACCATGGTAGCTGTACTGGTGCATCCACCGGCATTTGTATAGGTAGCAACATAATTTCCGGCCTGGTTTGCCTGAATATTGGTCAGTGCTATTTCACGGGTTGTGGCGGTAAATCCATTAGGGCCAGTCCATCTCCATGACCCACCTGTAACAGGTTGAGGGCCAAAAACGATAGAACCTCCGGTATTTACAGTCGCTGTCGAGCTTTGAGCCCATGCTCCACCATTCATCTGTACATAAGGGGTAATGGATGTTGGTGTACAAGGCGTATTTGAACAAGATGCAAACGGAGCCGGTGCTGGACAACAGGATAAACTTGCCTGACTTGCCATATATTGTCTTAACCAGGCCATGGCAGGGCGATCGCCATGTGGATTGGCTGAATAACTACCACTATATATAATTCCGGAATCTGTTCCACCAGGCCCTATTTCATTATTACCACGTATCCAGGTTGACCCTTGAATATATCCCCATAAGGTAATACCTGCTACATGCGGATGTTCCCATGCTACAGGTATCAATCTACGATACACTTCCAGTTGTCTGGCTTCATTTGGATTAGCCGTTTGATCAAATTCAGTAATGTGAATTGGCAATCCTGTCTTTGCCCAGATTTCATCAATACATGCTTTAAAATTGGCTGCGGTTAAGTTTTCAACACCATGTGCCTGAAGTCCTACACCATCAATAAGATTTCTCCGACCGTCAGTTAGGTTAGGAGCATTTTTAATTGCATTTGTCATGGCGATGTATGGAGCCCTGCAATTGTTCCAGTTCATCTCTACATTGTACTCGTTAATCAACAACGTTGCATCGGGAAAATATTTCCTTGCAAGCTGAAAACACCAGATGGCCCATCCATATTCGTTGTTCAGGTCGCTGGCATTAGCAGGCTCAGCCCTATAACCAGCAGTAAGCGCTGCTTTTAAGTTCCCCGGCATTGGACAGTTAACGGGTTCATTCAACACGTCAATAAACTTTAAGCCACCCATGGCAGCATAATGATCACTCACTGCTTTGAAATAAGGATTTATTTGATTCGTAATAGTAGCTGTAGGAGCAGTATTTACCCATCCCGGAGTTTGTGCCCCCCAGATAAGGGCGTGGTATTTAAACAAACCATTGTTGTTTTTGGCCCAATTAAAACAGATATCAGAACCGGTAAAGTTATACCTGCCCATAGTACCTTCAACGGATCCCCATTTAGAGGCATTTTCAGAAGTAACCTGATTCCAATTGGCTGTATAAGTGGAAGGTACATTGCCGGCAATAATGTTACCGAAGTATTTTCCCTTACATCTTCCAATTTGGCCAAATGAATTTTGAGTCGAGGATAGAATTAACAAACAGCAGGCTATACCTACTGATTTTAGCAGATATTTTTTCAGATTTGAAAAGTTTAAGTTACTTAGTATACCTCTTGGGTTATTAAGCAGTAGATTTTTTTTCATACAGGGCAGTTTTTGGTTTTTTTTTATGATTTTGTAACAAAAGATTACAGGCTACGTACCGCCGCTCAAAAAGTCATCATTAATACAAAATTATTTTTTACCGCAGATGCTATTCTATCCCTCCCCCAAACAAGACAGGTTTAAAATTTAATACCTCCCAAAGTTCGCCTGAACAGAATTTCTGAATTTAAGCCTTAATAAAATCCCACCTCTTCTCTCAAATACCCTATCATTTTGAATGTTAAAGCTTGGGAATGTAAAAATTTATATCTTATTTATAAGGAGATTTGCGAAAGTGGTTTTCGTTATGCAATCGTAGTGCCCTTTAAGCAGGACGTATGGATTTTCGAATTTTCATGTATCTTTAAATTATGATAGGATTGATTCAAAAAAATATTGATAAAATAGTAGCTCTACCCCCACAATTATAAATATAACAAAGGATTCAATTAAAAATCCGCAGAAATATATTCAAAACAAAGAATTAAAGGAGAAGCAATTGATGATATTGATATTTTAATTATTTGAGTTTTGTCTCCCACAGGCGAAAAAAAAATTTACAGGTTACCAAAATGGTAACTTTTTTATTAATTGAAGTCATGGTACCATGAAGCGGAAAGCGCCAATTGGAAATCACCAAATGACATCAAAATGGATTATCCAAGTGCCAGCATTTTAGCTGATAATAGAATGGTGTTTAACATTAAAGGCAATAAATACAGGTTAATTGTCAGAATCAATTATGATTATGGCGTAACATGGATAAGATTTGTTGGTACTCATGCAGAATATGATAAAATTGATGCAAATAAAATATAAAGGATATGGAAATCAGGCCCATTAGAAATATAAATGATTACAATGAAGCTCTTGAAAAATTAGAGCTTATTTTTGATGCTAAACAAGGAACGCCAGAGGGTGATGAATTGGAAATATTAACAATTTTAATTGATAAATATGAAAAAGAAAACTTTCCAATTGATTTACCCGACCCCATTGAAGCTGTAAAATTCAGAATGGAGCAGTTAAATATGAAACAGAAGGATTTGGCTGCGACAATTGGTTTTAAAAGCAGGATAAGTGAAGTATTAAATAGAAAAAGGAAATTAACCCTTGATATGATTCGGAAGTTGCATGAACAATTGAACATCCCTACAAACATCCTGATAAAAGAATACCATATCACAGAATAAACAAAGGCTGGTTAAAGATAATTCAGAGAATCCATTCCTAACAGTAGCAGAAGGATTAAAGGGAGAGAATACCATAATTATTCCGCCGCAGAGTCTAGAGATTCCTTTAGTCTGCGGTAAAAATTTTCTTCCTGCACTTTGTCTGAAAGTTGAAAAGAAGTAAAAAATTTTTCCTGATAGTTTTTTCGTCCTTGCATGACATAAAAATATTGATTATCATATCTGCATGAAACTGAAAAACAATAAGTTTATCCCACAAATTTGTGGAAAACGGCGACTTCAATTCTGATTTTTGGAAAAAGGGTTTTCGTGGACTATCTTGAGTTGTGCAACAGGCACATTGCATATACTCGATCACCGGGTGTATTGGGAGCAGGTAGTTTAGTACTTTTCGCAGGCATTTGTTTCGGCGGATTGTTTACTGCATCTAAATCCGGAGGCCAGAGTATATGCGTAACGTTATAGGGTATTTAAATAAATGAGAAGCTTACTTTTAGTTTTAATATTGTTCCTCTCTTGTAATTCTTACTCTCAAACTGATAGTCTGAATTGCAAAATCTGAGCAACCCATAGACACTATTTATCTTTATCAATTTGAAAGACATATTTCTTTGGTAACAGGATTAAATTATCAGAATGCACTATTTGCTGAAATTGGAATAGCAATTAAAGATAACGGTGTTTCCGGAAGGCACCCTTTTACCCGTATATTATCAGTTTCAAACGAAATAGGACATACAGAACAACTGATTGTTGCACCTAAGATAAGTTGTTGGCTTGCAGGAGGTTTTGCTGGAGGATTAAATCTATTATACTATTCAAATTTTAAACAAGGAGCGTTAGTGTTTAGACCTGAAGTAGGAATAGGATTTGACAGATTAAGAATTATTTATGGATACAATATTGTTATTACAAATAGAAGTTCCGGTTTTGCCTCTTCTCATTTAATTGGAATAAATATTTTGTTTAACCTCAAAAAACTTAAAGAGGTTAAGGAGCAGCCAAGATTAGTGTATGAATAGATTGAAAATTAGGAAAAAATAATATAAACACCCTATAACAGCGTGCAAATCTAAAGATATATACCTCAGAGGGGGCTGTTGTTAGGCAGGCTGTTTATCATTTATCTTACTTCCTTCGGCATCGGCGGATAGTTTTCTGCTTTAAAACCGCTGCCCGTTTTTTATACTAACAATGCAAAAACAAGAATATCCCATCCTGAAACAAAATCCTCTTGCCTTACGTTATCTAATTAGCTAACTTTGCCGAATGGACAAATTAGCTAGAGAAATATTTTACTACAAGGATTATTACCTTGATTTCTTTGAGACTTTAAGGCCGGAAGTGAAAAAGAAGTTTAACTGGACTCTACAATTAATATCAACAATCGATAAAGTTCCTGAGAAGTATTTTAAGCATATGACCGGGACAAATGGGATTTATGAAATAAGGGTTGAAGTTGGGTCTAATATTTACAGAGTTTTTAGTTTTTTTGATAAAGGGAATCTGATAATTCTTGCGAATGGGTTTCAGAAAAAGACCCAGAAAACACCTAAAAAAGAAATTGAACTAGCGGAAAAACTTAAAAAGGAGTACTTTGATGAAAAAGACTGAAAATAACAAAAATCTAACATCCTTTTCTGAGCATCTGGATAAGCAGTACGGTAAAAAGGGGACTGAAAGCCGAGATAAATACGAAGAGGAATTTGAATCTTTCAAGTTGGGTGTCATGATACAGGAACTTAGAAAAGAGAAAGGGTTAACACAGGCACAAGTAGCTGAAAGATGTGGAACTACTAAAACATATATATCACGGATTGAAAATAATGCAAGTGATATAAGACTTTCTACCTTGATGAGAATAATCAGGGATGGATTAGGTGGCCACTTAAGATTGACGGTGGATAAATAAATGCATAAGCGGTAACACTGCATATACTCGACCACCAGGTGCAGTGGGAGCTGAGAGTTCAGAGCTTTTGCCATCTTTATTTCTCGACGTATACTTATCTGCTTTAAAACCGGAGGCCAGTATATGCGTAACGTTAGCAGGTATTATAAATGAAAACATGGGTCCATATTATACTATTTATTACGATTTCCTCTTGCGTATGTAATCGGTAATTAACAATGTACAATATTCGGTAAATAAGAGTACACAGAAATTGGCAACAAGAATGCACCACTGAAGCAAATATATTTGATTAAATTTCTTGTGTAGGTTCCAGTCATCTTGACCACCCCTTCCAGAGAGTAATTTGCAGTTTTTAGACAAAACTCTCATAAGTTAATGTCAGGAATGGATTTTTGAATGTTGCTATGAGTATATTAGCGATGCAATCGCTTTTTCTCGGCAGTTCTCGTTGCAACGAGGGCTATAGGAGTTGGAATACTGAATATATTAAATCCTATACCTCAGCATAAACTCCAGACCCCGTCTATCTAGAGCTCTTCCTTGAACAAAAGAGTAAATGAGGGAGGTGAATTCTAAATCTTGAAGTATGCGTACGCCAGCATTAAATGAATAATAGTTAATGTTTTCAGCAGCCCTAAACTGGAAGCCGGAAAGAATTCTATTGTGAAAAATGAATTGACTATTAATGTCAAAATAGCCGCTTTGGTTGATTTTAAAGTAAGCAAGCATAGGAATTACTTCAAAGTTCTCTCCGGCTTTTATATTTATGCCTGTTATAAATGAGAGAATGTTGAACGGGCCGCTAGAGGGTGTGAAAAAGTGAGGAAATCTGTTCCTGTTGTAGCTCCCTCCGAAGAACATTTTTTTGTAAGAATACAGTACACCCAAAGAATAGTTTAGGGTGTTGGCACTTTCAGAAGATAAAATACCAGGGTCGAAATCGCTGTCGGGAATCTGGTATACTGGAAGATGCCAGCCACGATTTAATCTGCTGTTTTTAAACTCAGCCATGCCCCCAATTCTAATGTTATGAAATTCCCCTATTTTTAATTGATAGCTATAAAAAACAGGTGCGGATAACTGGCTGGTAACCATGTCATGAGTAGTATTCAGTCCGGCGCCTATGCCACTATTGATTTTTTTTATGTGGCCTTCATACGTTAGTAATCTGTTTTGTAAACTATAGCGGGGATCTGTGCCAAAAGTTCTGTGCATCAAGGTAAAATTAGTTTTCTCTTCGAAACCCGTAAACGCGGGGTTGATAAGCTTCAAATTGTATATATAATAGTTGTAATCACCAAACATTTGTGCCCGGCCTTCTATGGTAAAAACAAGCAGGGCAATTACTATTGTAAGAATTTTACGCATGTGTTAAAGCTTATGAGAAATGCCGATGTTTAAAGAAAGTACATTTGTTCTTGATACTTGAGGAAGCACATTGGTAGAACCCCTGCTGTACCTCAATTCCAGGATGACATCATGTTTTGGATGAGGGAAGAGCAAGCCCACGCCTAAATGATGATTTAGCTCATATTTTGCCCAATTACTTTTAAGATTATATGCATAACCAAATCCTCCATTGAAAAATACATTTATCTCGTCAATGGGTGTTAAATGAGCCCTAAGCATAACCGGAAGTTCTATGAAATTCAGAGATGTTTCCGTATTGCCCTTTTGGACAAAATATAGTTCCGCTACCAATGAAAGGTTTTGATGAATGGCATGGTAGTAGGTCATGCCTGCAGTTACACCAGCATTGCCAAGGCCGCTTCTGATATTATCGCCGGATATGGTAGCGTAATTTAGCCCGGCCTTATAGCCCAATGCATGAAATTTGGTAAAAGTATTCCCTACATTTTCTGGCTCTGTTTCAGATTGTGCAAATGAACCAAAGAAACCAAAGGTTAAAAGTGCGAAAATTATAGATTTATGAAATGCCATTTTTTCTATTGAAATTTAAAAATAATAAAAATTAAGAAAAGCCAGCACTTTTTTCGTCTTCGGAAATAATTTCCACAGAACGCGTAATTTTTTCCGCCACAGATCCCAGCGGGGACTCTGCGGTTTTAAAAAACCATTTAGTGAGAGGTGAAAAAATAGATTAAATCAAGAAATTTTAAAATGATTATAATAATCTGGAAATAAGTCTATTTTAAAATTTTAAATAAGAAAAGATTGTGTAAATTGTCTAATTATTTCGATAAGAATTAATAAAGAAATATCTAACCTAATCAATTTTTACATTATGAAAAGACACATTTTACCAATTTGGATTGTCATGCTGATGCTGATTACATTTTCAGGCTTTAGCCAATCCGCTGAAATTACCAATGTCCGGAAAAAAGAATTCCGTGGTGTTTATCCAATTATGAATAAACAAACGAATACACCACAGGGATATTACACCTTCTATGTTAATGAAAAAGTAGGAGGAGGAATGATAAATTTTATCATTGCCATTTTTGACCTGGATCTTAAAATTATAAAGCAAACTCCTATCACTATTACAAAACACTCCAGTGTTGATGGAAGTGAATTCAATGGAGAAGATTTTCTTTTTGTTTTTAATGACTTAAAAAAGAAGACGCTTACCTATGTAACCGCCGATAAAAACGGTGATATTATTAAAACAAAAGGTATAGTAGAGGCTAAGCGCTATGCTGCAACAGCCGATGTTTACCCATCCAGCAATGGAGGATTCTATATTGTAAAGCCAATCAAGGAGAAGAAATGGGGTTATTCTGTAGAAAGGGTAGATAGAAATTTAAATACCCAATGGGAAAAAAGATTTATGCCTGAAAAAGGGATAGTAACGGCTGAGGCTGTAGAATCTCGTGGTGATCAGATCATCGTTGTTCAGTCAGTACGTCCAACGATAACTTCCAAAAAAGTAAAAGCTGAATTTGTGTGTCTTGCTGACCAATCCGGAGAGAATGTTTTTAATTATTCGTTATATGATGGAGAGGCTACTGCCGTTCCTTCTGCTTTTTATATTGATAAAGATAAAAATATAGTAACAGGAGGAATGTATTTTGACGGTGAGAAAATGGATGCAACAAATTCTGATGGCATATTTTTCCTTAAATTATCTCCTAAAGGTGAAAAGCTTGCATATAGCAAAATTGACTGGGATAATGGAATACAAGCCGTTTTAAAAAGTACAAAGAAAGGATTATCAATTGGAAGTAAGCCTAAAGTGTATTTTCAGGATATAACCCAAACTAAAGATGGAAATTATCAGGTAATTTCCGAAACATTTAAGAAAAACATTCAGTTGATGAGCAGCCCTTTAAAAGATATGATTTCAGGGCGTTATATTGGATGGGTTAACGATAATAGTAAGGACAATAAACCTGTAACATTTGAAATAATGGATTTCATGTTCTTTACCTTTGATGATCAGGCCAAACTTACTAATATGAATATCGTTGAGAAAGAGCATACCAAAATTTCTGTTTATAGGCCTTATAACAGTATGTATGGCCTTCAAATGGCAAGGATGGTAGATAAATTTGGATGGTTCAATTATGGCTTCCTGACAACTTCTGCTTCAGGAGAAAATTTACTTATTTCAAAAAACTTTGCAATTAGCGATGCTTATATTGGGATTAATACCATGAAAACCGGTGAAGTATCTGAGACGCATAAAATTCCTGTAAATAAAAGATCAGCCAAAGGTGGTCGCTTAGGATGTATGCCTGGCAGACCAGGGGACTTGTGTATATTCCTTTTTGATAAAAAAGAGGAAGTTGTATTTATGTATTTAGAAAAGATAAAATTACGATAATAAGAACCTTTTAAATCTTAAAAAGAACCACTCTCATCGGGTGGTTCTTTTTTTATCCCTGTACATGCTATGGAGTTTTTACAAGGTGACAAAATTAATTACATTTAGTGTTTCACCCTTATTTGTTGAGTATTAATCATAGTGGCTATGGGTTGCACTCTTTACAAAAGAGAGCAATAATTCGGGTTTAGAATATTAGTGCCCGGTTAAAATAATTTAACAAACCGTTTGGTTAGAATTTCGGATCCTTGAGTAAACTACCAACAATGGTTTAAATAAATCTTCTTCCTGTCTACATTAATCCTGATTATTCTTTTTACACACAAACCCAACTGTCCATTGGCGCCATTCCGGTAATAAGGTACTATGGTTTTAATTTAAAATTATACACTTCATCTAAAAAAATAACCCTCCATTTTCATGAAGGGTTTACGCATTATTAAAAATAAATAATATGTTTGCTGTTTTACTTTAAATCCCAAAACCTACTTTTACCCCAAGAGAAAATACCGGCACAAGATCTCTAACTATTTCAAATTTAGAGCTTGGTCTTAAATTGGAATATTCGCATGAAGTTGTTTTGATATTACGACTTCTTAACCCAAACCCTGAATAGAAATCAAAAAATACATTATCAGTCACATAGCTAACATAACCAAATGTGATTTTAAAATCAGTAAACATTCTATGTTCGGACAAAAGGTTACGTGAACTTTGAAAAGCACAATCCATAACTTCATAATTATACCTCAAAAGCCTGATTTCAGGTCCAAAATAAAACTCATCCAGAGCTTTAGTATAAGACGATGGCCAGAACTTGGCAGCAAGCACAAAACTGTATCCTAGTCTAGAGGTACGACTAAAATTATTGTATTCATCAAACAAATCATCGAAAAGATAATCTCTATGAGTTATCCCTACCCCTGCCTCTATACTGAACTGATCTTTAATCCTTCTTTCATAGTAAATCGGAATATCACCACGTAAAATTAATAATGGATTAATTTTAATAAGATTGAAAATTTCTTTGTCATGTGTTGTTTTATTATACTGTACTTTAGAGTACACTACTGTTACATTAGAAGTGTTATTTGTGGTGTCCTTTTGTGCAAAACCATCGAAAACAGAACCAATGAAAATAAGAGCAAGTAGTACTGGATATTTCATAAATTGAATTAAAGTTGAACATCTAAAAGTACAAAGAAAATTTCAAAAAAAATATATAATTATAGGGGTATGTTTCTCTCTCCCTGGTAGCGGTTGGATAGTCATTTCTGTGCTTGTGTTACCGGCCAGCATAAACCGTCATACCTGCTTTAGCAGGTATCTCAGAAAATTACTAAATGAAAGTAAAATTATTTTAACCTATTCTTTATTTTATATAGGTAATTGAAGGTTTTTGCGTCATATTGTGATAGAACAATGGAATTTGCTATACAAATAGCGTCACATATCAGGTTGTTGCATTGGCGAACTGCAAATTACCTAAGGTGCTCCCTGACTTTTTCAAGCAGTTTTTTTGTTGCACGAATGCCTTCGTCTTCGCTTAATCTTTCTCCTTCGTATTCTATTCCGATGTATCCTCTATAGGAAGATGTCTTAACAAGTTTAAGCATTTTTACAAAATCTGTAGAGGTTTCATTGCCTGCCTCATCAAAGTCTATGCTTTTTGCACTTACGCCTTTTGCATATGGCAACATTTCTTCGGTCCCGACATAGCGATCGTACCATTCCACACATGGGGAAGACCACATGTCTCCATCTCTTCTGCGGACACAAAAATTACCAAAATCAGGAAGTGTTCCTACATGCTTACTGTTGATTTCTTTCATCACGTTCACAAGTAATTTTCCTTTGCATGAATGGCCACCATGGTTTTCAACTATAACATTCATGTCTGCCTTCGCAGCATATTCAACAAGCTTTCCAAGTCCATCCACCGAGGCTTTTTGCCAATCTTCTTCACTATCTTTAAGATCGCCGTGAAGGTTTACTCTTATGGAATGACAACCAAGAAATTTTGCCGCATCTACCCATTTATAATGATTTTCAACAGCTTTTTTTCTTACAGCATCATCTTTTTCAGCCAGTGGCCCTTCTTCATCCACCATAATTAAAACACTCTTGACATCATGGTCATTGCAGCGTTGCTTCAGCTGTTTCAGCCAGTTCATATCCTCCGCTTTATCCATAAAAAACTGGTTCACATATTCAACAGCACCAATCTGGTATTGCGACCTTGCTACAACCGGGAAATCAAGAGGGTCAATTTTTTTGCTAAAAAAAGCTCTGTGCAGCGACCATTGGGCTAAGGAAATTTCGAAGTCAAACGGGTGCTTATTTTCGAAAAATTCACATGCCGACATCAAATTTGCCAATGATAAGCCACCACCGGCAAGAATTATTTTCCTGATAAAATCACGTCTGCTGTTCATATGGTATTTTTTATGACCATCTTTTTCCTTAGCCCGTATAAAATTCCAAATGCTAAAGTAAGAAGAACGGGAAGTATTGCAACATATTTGAGCGTTGCTGCACCTCCTGCAAGTTTTGCATTTTTTAGTATTTCAGAAACTTCAGCAGATGTTGGCAAAAGAGAATACCCTTCCGGCAAATGAAGTTGTGTCTGCGCCTCGTAAATGTCTCCGATAAAAGGAAGTATTAAGGATACCGAAAGCATTCCGGCTCCACCCATGACAGATAAGCCGAGGGCACCTGTTTTCGGTAAATACGTAGAAACAAATCCAAGCATGGTTGGCCAGAAGAAACAAATGCCAATGGCAAATACTGCTGCTGCCGCAAAACTCCAATATCCTCCTAAGAAGCTGAGCATGTACAATCCTGCGGCAGAAAAAATAGCTGAAAATAAAAGCATTCCGCCGGGTGAAAGACGATGTTCAATATGGCCGGCATACGACCTTCCCAGAGCCATGAGTCCATTTATTAAAACAAGCAGTAAAATAGAAGGAACACCAACATTGCTTAGCAGTTCCGTTATCCACTGGTTGGTACCAAGCTCTGTTGCTGCAGTCAGCAACATGCAGCAAACCATAAAAATAAATAGAGGCCTTTTACATTCTTTAAACATGTCGAGGGTACTTACCCCTGAGCTGACTCGTTCAGTTACCG
>JBKBXU010000054.1:0-17578 GCA_046313675.1 Cytophagaceae bacterium | reverse complement strand
CTTTTTTCTTAACCTTTTCACTATCCTTATAAAGCTTCATTTTTTCCTTATAGGATAAGGCCTTGTATGCTTCCTTTTCTTCAAGTTTTTCTTTTGCCATCAAAAATTTCTGTTGAAGGGCTTTGTCTTCTCGTTCTTTAGCAAAGGCAAGCAAATAGAAATTTTTATACTCCTGTCGCTGCTTTATTTTCGAATTAGCTTCATCCGAAGGCTTGTCAAAATATAATACATACTGATTTTCTGCATCTTTAATGGAATAAAAGTCATCAAGTGTAAGGTTATGCTTTAAAACCAGCTCTTCCACCAAAGAATTCTCTAATAAGCCAAGAAAATGGCTCTGAGGATATTTCTTTTTAAGGCTATAAATATATTTTAATGTAAGTGTATTAAGCTGCCTTGCCGTTAGGTGCTTCAGCAAATAGTGGATTTGCTGAGATTCCCCCTGTTTTGAAGTATATCTCGAAGCAACAAAATGATACTTTTGATTATTTTTATAAACCGATGCCCCATATAAACCTTTTGCAAGGCACAAATTTAAAAATTCGTCATCCGGATACTGCTGCAATAAATTAAAAGCGGTGTAAATGGCATCTCCATATTTTCTGGCAACTAACAATCTATGAACCATTTCATAAGTAGCCAGCTTTTTAATGTTGTCAAACTCCTTTTTATTGTTGACAAATTCTACACCTTTTACTTTATTATCAATAAAATGATTAATTTTTTCCTTACGCTTTTTTATATCCGGGTGTGTTAAGTATTCATCCTCTATACTTTCCCGGGCTTCCACTTCTAATACTTCATCTTTAAAAAAGCATGCAGGGATTTTAAAAAAATCAGCACTAAAAAATTCAGGATCAAAAGGCTTTTCTCCCAATGGGACATGGGAAGTTGACAGGAAGTTTAGTACGCCAATGGCTCCTTTATTAAAATACGGGGATTTATTAAAAATTGCAAAACCAAGAGAATCGGCTTCAAACTCATGCGAGCGTTTTCTCTTAAGTTTGAATTTCAACATATCGTCAAGACTCAGCTTATTTCTGTCTTTTCTCATCTGATCAATTTCTTTTTCAGACTTTAGCTGCTCAAGCGAATGTTTTAATAGATAGTGGGATATTTCGTGCGATAATACAAAGGCCAGTTCAGCTTCCGAATTAGCTCTGGATATCAGTCCCAGAGTAAAATAAACATTTCCATCCAAAGCGCAAAAAGCATTAACCTCACTACTACGAAGGGTATAAATGCTAATTTTATCCTTCAGATCATGCTCCTTAAGAAGGACATCCTTCATTTTATTCAGATAATTAGTCACCGGATCTCCGAAAAGAATCAAACCGCTTCTGAAATAAAAACTATGGTTTAATGCACTACCAAGAATCAATTTCTCTTTTAATTTATCAAGGTCTTTATCATTATCAAAGTAGTCTTTATAAATTTCATCCTGCAATTTTACATAATCATCCAGGCCGTCAACAAACATAGAAGGTATTTCTCCTTCACATTTTAAATTATCATAATGTGTATTACCCCTATCAGAAACACAATAAAAAATTGTGGTAGAAATTAAAAACACCGAAATTAGTTTCACCGAATCTAAGCTTTAAACCTTAATTATTTAATTTTTCAACAAGCGGCTAAATTTAATTGATTATTTTTATAATTATATATCATACAGCTATTTTTAATTAAATAAACTAATCCAAAAGTATTAAATAAGGTTGAATCTTTCCTAAAAGAGAAACTTTTTGGATCCATATAAAACAGGTCGTTTTATATAAGGATTTTTTAACCCATAAAAATATTATAAAAGCACCTGACTATTGCATAGTTCAAGTTAAAAAGAAAACCCTACTTTTAAACCAGAGTTAAAAGTCAAACGAGAAACTTTGTTGGGCTCCATAATCAGTTTGTGTGTGTAGCTGGAATAATTTCCAAAAGGGTCATTTTGTTCGTATTCCCTAACACAATGTCCGCGTATTTCGTCAATAAACCTTGGTCCGATTCCTATATAAAAATCAAAAAAAAGGTTGCCCCCCAAATAAGCTATATATCCAAACTGAAAAGTTATATCCTGCATATTTCGATGCTCCCTCCTTATAATAGTTTGAGAGCCGCATTGCCTAATTTCTGAAGCATAGTGTCGCATTCTGAATTCCGGACCAATGTATAGTCCTTTTAGAGCCTCTTCATAGTATAACCTGAGTGACCCTGATAAGCTGTAACCAAAAGAATGCTCTCTCAATGTCATTTCATAATCATTTCCAATAGGTTCATTAAAAGCACGGCCAATCTCATAAAGAAAATTCTGTGTTGTAATTCCAGCCCCTAATTCAACTGAAATTCTCTCTCCTAGTTTTCTCTCATAATAAATTGGCATATCGCCCACCATAATTAAAAGAGGATTAACCTTTAAAGCACTATTTTTCCATGAAGAGGTTTCTGAGAAGGATCCACTTACTTCTTCTACTATTTGAGCCTGAGAAAAGACAGGAAGAATTAAACACAAAAGTAAAACACGAATATTTTTCAAGTCAATCATCAGAAAAAGTAACTTTTTATTGAAGTAAAGAGAATTAAATCAAATAAAGATACAAAAAATCATAATGAATAAAGTGTCAATATCTATATATTTTTTAACTTAAAAGCCCGATCTCCTGCCATACCGAAATCGGGCTTTTATTTATTATCAATCCAACCACCTGCTAAGATCCCTGTGGATCAGTTTTGACGTCCTTTCAATATCTTCTTTAAAATCTTCTTTTAAACGCTCCCTTGTTTCGGGTGTAATGCTCATTCTGTCAAGATTTTTCCGTGTTACCCAATTAAAGATTTTCTTTCTGGTTTCTACAGAAGGAGCAACAGCTCTGACCAAAGGTCGTACTGCATTCCTAATTACGTTGTCGTCCTGAAATGCCCTTTGCAAGAATTTGTTTTTTGGTACACCCGAAACATTTAACTTCATAAGATTCTCAACTTCAAATGCTGGGTCAACACCCAGGAATTCAAAAACTTCAGAGTGTGTAGACACCGGTGACTTTTGCAGGTCTTCGCTTAATATAACTTTTACCTGACTAAAAGCCTGTATAAACTCTTTAAGTGGTTCATAATACATACTGGCTTTCCGGTAATGATAAATCAATTCATAATTTTGATCAATTCGTTCCTGCTCTTTTTCAAGGCCTTCCTCAAATGAAATGAATTCACGCTCATCCCTTACAAGATGCTGGTAGGCAGAAAACGCCCTGTTGATAGGATTACGTAAAATTATCAGAATCTTAGGATCACCTAAATACTGCTTTATAACAGGTATAGTACCCTGATGAAAATAAAGTGTATCTGCACTTGCTTCACCTATAGCCTGATCAGGGCGGGCATCGGCAAATAATTTTAAATAATTATCATAATTTTTTACATACCAGCTCTCCACCAAATGATCCTTCGGGCCATTCATTGGGAATCGCATACATTGACTTGTAAGAAAGCGGGGTTCTTTACGCTTGCTTATAAAAACATCCGGATGCTGTTGCAGGTAACTGCTTAATGATGAAGTTCCGCACTTGGCCATCCCGGCAATAAGAAAATTTGGTAATAGTTTTTCATTTTCCATATATCACTTCAGATTAAATCCTTCTCATCTAAAGAACCGCCTTTTCAGCCACTTGTTTTGAGATTTAACATCTTATTCTTGAATACAGCCTAACTGAAAACAGAATCTCTATTCCTCCTAAACATTGCATTATTGAAAGAGGTTAACCATGTATAGTTTTTACGGAAATCAAGAAAATACTCTTTTTGTTGGGGCATATTAACGCATGGGGAACGAAAAATCATATTGGATAAGCTCCGGGAAATTTACACTACTGGAAAGACTATCCATGCTTTTTTTTGGTGTGGCAACTTTTTATCTACTGGTAAGGGTATTGGATAAAGAAGGATATGGGACATGGATATTCTATCTTACCATTACCACGCTTCTGGATACAGCCAGGCATGGTTTTTTTCAAAATCCGCTCATCCGGTTTTTAAATATTGACAATGAAGGAGGGAAAAATGGTTTGTGGGCATTAAACAAAGACAACCTACAGACTACCTCATTTCTTCTCAACCTGACCATGTCCTCTCTGGCAGCTTTACTGCTGATAGGTATTGCTTATCCTATAGCACTTTCCTGGGATTCCCCCCACTTGGTCTACCTATTTTTTATAAACCTGCTGACCAATGTGTTTCAGACATTTTTCTTTCATTTTGAGTATCTGTTGAAAGCAAACAGAAGGTTTCATGGCGCCTTTTTTGGCGTATTTGTAAAGGGATTGATGCTATTAATCATTATCCTTTACTTCTTTTTGTCTAAGGCGCCAATGAATCTAAGCATACTTGCCTTCAGCTATGCAGGGGCGGCTTTTGCCGGGGCATGTACTTCATACTTTTTTGTTAAGGACTTATTTTTAATTACCTTAAAACTTGACAGACAATGGGTTAAAGAACTTTTTTCTTATGGAAAGTTTACCCTGGGAGCTAATATAAGTGCTGTATTTATGCGATATGTAGATACTTGGATGATCGGATTTTACATATCTCCGGTGGCGGTAGCGATTTACAATGTTGCCATACGAATTGCAAATTTGTTTGAGGTTCCGTCAATGGCATTAGCGTCAATGTTATTTCCCGAAGCCGTAAAAAGAGCTCAAAAAGATGGAAATAAAGCTTTTAAAGCCCTTTATGAAAAATCTGTCGCTGTGATCCTGCTGCTTACTCTTCCTTTTGTAGTGGGAGTAATCATTTTTGCGGACTTTATTGTCATACAACTGGCAGGAGAAGGATATACGGAAACGATTGGTATTTTAAAAATTACCATGCTATATGGCCTTATCATTCCATTTAATAAACAAATGGGCATATTGCTGGATGCAGTAGGAAAAGCAAAAACAAATATGCTTTTTGTAGCAAGAAACGCTGTAATAAATCTTATTCTTAACGCAATAGCTATACCTTATTTCGGGACTATAGGTGCGGCCTATGCTTCATTAAGTACCATGGTTATTGTACTTATACTTAATCAGTATTATTTAAGCAGGACATTTAAAATTGAATTGAAAAAGCTATTCGGTTATATCATGTTCTATTTCATGGCTATTTACTATAAGGTAAAAAATACCGTCATTAACTAGTCCGAAGAACTTGTGTTACCGAACTATATTTGCTCTCCATATGCCCCTCAAAAGGCTTTGTTTTTTTTATAAGTATCGAAATATTAAATCATCCAGACTACACAACCTTTTCCCCTTGCCATTAAGGAGCAATCCTTAAACATAAGGCTACGCTCATTAAAAGATATTCGTTCTTTGATTTGATTGTCGTCACTCAGGTCATTATGGGGTATCCGTGCAGTTTATAGGAGGTTAAAAGTCCTATAACCCCTGAAGTAATTCCGTTTTTTTGCCTGAGCAACAAAAAAAAAATTTATATAAAAGTTCTTATAAACTTTAGAAAGTAGAGGTAGGTATTTTTATATTTGGGCGAAACAGTTTTTTATTTATATTTAAACTAGAACCTTTCTATAATGTTAATATCGAGACGAATCATCCTGCACTCCTGTGCCATTCTTGTTGTTTGTCTTAACTGCTGTGTCTGTTGCCCAAAACATATTATTAAAAAGGCGAAGATTAATTTTCATTTTGAAGGATTAACCCACGGTGACACCTTAATTCTGGGTTTTATCAATGATTGGGATGAACCAGAAGAAAAGATATTTTTATATAAGGAATCCCCTCCCTTTCATTTACATTATGATGGTACATTTTCTGATGAGAATTCTTCTTGGTTAAGGGTTAAAAGTGATTTCCTGGTCATTAAAGTTCCTAAAAAAGAAATTGTCGATACGCTGGATAGTTTCTCACGCTCATATAGAAACGAAGGTAGGTGTAATAATACAGAGGTTAATTCTGTATCACTTCGTAAAGGAGGTGTATTAATAGGGCCTGGTGAAAGCATAGACCTTTTCTATGAATAAAGGCAAGGTTTAAAATTAAAGATTTAAAACCTATTAACATTTTTGGAAAACCTTGGGTGTTTTTTCAGTTCGCCCTTAGAAACCACAACTGTGGGTCACTACATATAAAATTTCTATTTTAATTATTAATTTCTCATTTTTTCAAGCTTCCCCTCATCCAGCAGCGTTATGGTACTTCCTGCCAATGCTACCAGTTGTTCATCTTTAAAATCTGCTAAAGTACGTATAACGGTTTCTTTTGATGCTCCTACAATATTGGATAAATCTTCTCTGGAAACTGCCATGCTGAATTTTTCATCAGCCTCCTTCTTATAACTGTTGCGAAGCATAAGCAAGGCCTCAGCCACTCGCTTACGAACAGAATTGTAAGCCAGTTTGATCAAGCGTTCTTCCTTCTCAATCAAGTTATTGGCAAGCATCTTTATAAATTTATTAGAGACATCCCTGTTCTGATGGATTAAAGTGAAGAAATCCTGTTTTGGAATCACCACTACTTCAGCATCCTCCAACGTTTCTGCCGATTCGGAATAATAAGCATCCTCCAGCAAATCGGTATAACCAATAAAATCGCCTTCTTTATGAAGTCCGGTGATGTATTCACGGCCATCTTCATTGCTTTTATACGTTTTAACCTTTCCTTTATTTATAAAATACAAGGCATTAGGGAAACTTCCTTCTGAATAAATATTGTGCTTCTTTTTATAGTTAACCGTTCTCTTCTGATCAGAAAGAAGTTTATCAAGATCTTCAAAACCACGAACTTCCCGTATAAACTCGTCCAATCCTTCGGCACTCTTATTAAACTCGGTTTTTATAATTTCATTTTTCTTAAGGCGCATTTCTACTGCATCCATAAGTTCTATATCGTCAAAAGGTTTGGTAAGATAATCATCGGCTCCAAGGTTCATTCCTTTTCTAAAGTCTTCTTTTTCCGACTTTGCTGTAAGAAATATAAAAGGAATACCAGCTGTTGCCGGGTTCTTTGATAACACGTGAAGAACACCATAACCATCCAGTTCAGGCATCATGATATCACAGATAATCAGATCCGGTTTTTCCTTTTTTGCCAGATCAACACCAATTTTTCCATTCTCAGCAGTAATCACTTCATAATTGGCCAGTTCAAGAATTTCAGCGGTATTTTCCCTGATATCCAGGTTATCTTCAATTAAAAGTATTTTTTTCATAATTATTTATTAAAAGGTATGAAAACATAAAAAGTGGTTCCTGAATTTACTTCACTTTTAAATTCAATACTACCTTTAAGTATATCAATGTATTTTTTTACAATATTCAGGCCTAAGCCGGTCCCCTGAACATTTCCGGCATTATTAGCGCGAAAAAAACGTTCAAACAGATGTATCTGATCTTCCTCTGGAATTCCTATCCCCTGATCTTTCACGGTAATCTTAAGTTCTTTTTTGGCAACTTCCAATATGTACTGAATATTCGTATTCTCAGGTGAATATTTAATAGCATTTGACAAAAGGTTTATGACAATATTCTTCAAAATTTGTTTATCAAGATGTATCCTTTTGTCCTTTCCTGAAAAGTTACAAAGTATTTCCTGGCCGTTTTTTGCAATGGATCGTAACTCCTCAGCGGTTTCTTCCATAAATTCCTGAAGATCTATTTCAATGGGATTATTATATATATTTCCCTCTTCCAACCTGCTGATGGATAAGAAATCATCCAGAATACCCTTGAGATTGTTTACCGAAGTTTTAATCCTGCTTATGTGCTTTTGCCTCTTTTCCTCATCTGCCGGATCATGGTACTTGCCTATCAGGGTTACGGACGATAGAATTGAACTTAACGGCGTCCTGAATTCATGAGATGCAATGGTTACGAAGCGGGACTTCAGTTCATTAAGCTCTTTCTCTTTCTCCAGTGCTTTGCTTATTTCAACCTGCGCCTGCTGAAGGCTTCGGTTGGAAAATTCAAGTTTGTTAACCGTTTTCTCCAACTCATAGGTTCGCTCCTCCACCCTTTTTTCCAGATCACTATTTAGTTTTCTTATTTCCGAAATATTCTGACAATGCTGCAAACTATAGCGTATAGACCGTTCCAGTTGGTATGGAGTAATGTTACCCTTTACAAGATAATCGGCTGCACCCGCTTTCATCGCCTGAACATCTATTTCCATATCACCCTGTCCGGTCAGGAGAATCATCGGAGCAGAGCAGTGGTGTTTACCTGCTTCTTTAATGAGATCCAGGCCTGTCTGCGCCCCCAAACGATAGTCTATCAGATAAACATCAAATTTATTATTAATGACATCCTCCAAAGCTTCTTCATAGGATGAAATCCACTCCAGAGTAATTTTTTTATTGGGAATATCCTGTAGTATATCACGTGTAATTATGAAATCTTCCTCGTCGTCATCAACAAGAAGGATGTTCAAATTTGTACGGTTAGGCATGATCAGGGACGTTTTTTATCTTTATCCGTAGGCAATTCCACGATCTCAAACCAATACTTGCTTAAGGTGCGCATAATTTCAACAAGGGAGGAAAAGGTAACCGGTTTTGTAATGAAAGAACTTACACCTAAATCGTAGGTTTTAATTATATCCTCTTCCGCTTTGGAGGTTGTAAGTATAACTACCGGGATTTTCTTGAGCACAGGATCGTTTTTTATTTCCTTTAATGCCTCGCGCCCATCTTTTTTAGGCATGTTAAGATCAAGCAGAATAAGCCCTGGAACAGGGTATTTTTTTTCATCCGCATACTCTCCTTTATGGAACAAAAAGTCCATTAACTGTTCTCCGTCTTCCACAAAAAACAATTCGTTTACCAGCCTGCTTTCCTCAAGGGCATCTTTAATCAACATTCTGTCTTCAGCATCGTCGTCGGCTATGAGTATCACTATAGAATTTATATTTGAAGTAGTCATGCGTAGTTAGCATTTTTAATTATAAATTTCAATTATTTGTTTGTTTAATTGACAGTGTAATTATAAAAGTCGCACCCATTCCAGGTGAACTTGTAGCAGTTATATCACCACCATGCCTCATGGCTATTTTCTTGCAAATCGCCAGTCCTATTCCCGAACCTTCGTATTTCTGTCCTTCTAATCGTTGGAAGATGTTAAAGATTTTTTCAAGATACTTTTGATTAAACCCAATACCGTTGTCTTCAACATATATCACCACCACTTCATCTCCTGGAGTGCTGGTCAGGTGGGGCTTCTTCTGGAAATATTTTGTAGAAATTTTTATGACAGGGTCAACACCTTTTTTTCTGAATTTAATCGCATTGGATATCAGGTTTTGAAACAATTGCCGCATCTGAGTTGGATCTGCTTCAAGCACCGGCAAGTCCACAATTTCAATTTTAGCATGGGTTTTCTCAATACTGATTTCCAAATCGGAAAGCACTTCTTTAATGATCTGATTTAGATCAATTCGTAAAAACGGCTGCCCTTTTGTAGTAATTCTGGAAAAGGAAAGAAGATCATTGATAAGGTTTTGCATACGGTTGGCAGCATTAAGCATACGGCCAAGGTAATCTTTTCCCTGTTCACTCAAATTATCTGCATCCCTGGTTTTAAGCCTGTCTCCAAAAGCCTGAATTTTCCTCAGAGGCTCCTGAAGGTCATGGGATGAAACATAGGCAAAATCCTGTAATTCTGTATTACTTCTTTCTAATTCTGCGGCATATCTTCGAAGTTTTTCTTCCGCAATTTTTTGTTCGGTTATATCATGAACAAATCCTGTAAACAGGGTTCTGTCTTCAAATTTAACCTCGCTTATACTCAGAAAAAAAGGAAAAAGCGTCCCGTCCTTTTTAAGACCTGTTACCTCTCTTCCAATCCCGATAATTTTATGATGGCCTGTTCTCAGATAATTATTCATGTACCCATCATGGTGACTTTTGTCAGGTTCGGGCATCAACATGTTGATACTTTTCCCCAATAATTCTTCCTGGGTATACCCAAAAAGTTTAGCAGCAGAAGGATTGACAAGCTCCATTATACCTCTTGTATTAATGGTTATAACACCGTCTACCGCGGCATTTATTATTGAGTTGATTTTATTCTCACTTTCACCTAATGCGGCTTCCGCACGTTTAAGCCTGGTGATGTCATGGACAATTCCGGTAAATATTTTTTTTCCGTCTATATCAGCTTCACTAATGCTTAGCAAAAAGGGGAATGTCATTCCATTTTTTTTTCTTCCCAACACCTCACGCCCAATCCCTATAATTTTGGCTTCTCCGGTTCTGTTATAATTCTTAAGATACTCATCATGCCTGCTCCTGTCAGGCTCCGGCATAAGCATACTGATATTATTTCCAATTACCTCCTCCTCGGCATAACCAAATATTGAAGCTGCCGCAGGGTTTAACGTTTCAACAATCCCCTTTTCGTCGATTGTAATAATACCATCAATGGCACTTTCAAAAATTGCCTGAAGCCGTGCCTGATGATGGTTTGAAATATTTTTAGTCATTCTTAAAGTATAATTTATAAAATTAATCAACAATTCACTGATGCATAATCAGCTTTAGCATGCCTAAAAATGATAAATATCATTGTAAATAAAAAAAGCAGCTAATTAGCTGCTCACATATAAATCCTTTCTATTTTACTTAAGGTCAGACGGCATCATATACATGCCTGACTTTCAATGCGGCTTTTTCCCAGGTACATTCTTCAAGATTTTTGAAGGCTTCTTTAACCAGTTTATTCTTCAATCTTTTGTTTTCAAGCACGGAACTTATATGGTCACCCATTTTAAACACATCCCAATAATCTGCCTTTAAAGAACCATTAAGCACTTCTGCCACACCGGACTGCTTGGATATAACGCACGGCACACCAAACTGGGCGGCCTCAAGCGCTGACAAACCAAAGGGCTCGGAAACGGATGGCATGCAATACACATCACTCAAAGCATACAGTTTATGTACTTTTTCTTTATTGAGGAATCCGGTGAAATGGACTTTATTTCCAAGTTGACGAAAAGCGCCTGTTTCAATTAACTTTTTCAACCTATCACCTGTCCCGGCCATAACGAAACGAACTTTATTATCATTTTTTACGACCCTATCGGCGATTTCAAGGAAGAATTCCGGCCCTTTCTGTTCGGTAAGCCTGCCAAGAAATAAAACAAGGTTTTCAGGGAAGCTTTTCTTTTCGCGGAAAGCTTTAACATATTCTGTTCCGTTATGGATAGGGAAAATTTTCCCGGGATCAACTCCGTAGTGGTACTGTGCTACATTTCCAGTATATTGACTCACGGGAATAATGACATTTGCCTGTTCCATCGCCCACCTTTCAAGCTCATAAACCCAGCTTCTGCTGCTGGCACCGGCACGATCATATTCTAAAGAATGTACATGAAGGATCAATGGTTTTCCTGTCATAGCCTGAATCTCCACTCCCGCAGGAAAAGTCATCCAGTCATGGCAATGAATTACATCAAAGTCCTTGCTTAAGGCAATCAGTTTTGCCTGTCTTGCGAATTCCATTACCTTATCCCGAACATCATCGCCATACAATTCTCCGCTTTTAAAGATGTTTTTCAGTCGATCAATCTCCTGCTTATGAATAATCTTTTTCCTTTTTTCTTCAGAAAGAATTTCCAGATCATAAGAAGAAGATTTGTAAGGAAGAATATCGGTGGCTATTTCATTAACCTTGGAAAACCCTTCATATAGTATCCCGGATCCAGAATGTTTAAAGCCCTCAATATCCAGATTATTCAACCCAATGAGTTCAACATTATTCACCCGAAAATCTGCACTTGATCTGGGTATTATCATGGTTAAGTCTGCGTGTTCTGAAAGAGCTTTGCTCAATCCCAAACAAGCCACACCAAGGCCACCGTTGATGATAGGTGGGAACTCCCATCCAAGCATCAGAACTTTAGGTTTTTTCATATCTGTCCGGTTAAAGATTAATTCGTTTTTAACTACCGCAATTAACCCTGCCTTCTCTTTTTTGTTTAAGAGTTTTTAATATTTTTCTAAAAAAAATCAGATACGGATAATTTTCTTTATTTCAGCATAATCCATAAAGATTTAATCCAATAAAATACCCTTAAAGAACTACATATTTATATACTATGAAAAAAAATATTTTTTATAGTAATATTTCCGGAGTTTGTAAAATGGTTTAAATTTACCCAACCATTTTTCTTATGGTACGTTGCTATAAATATTAACTAAAAGACCTATGTTAACGATCCTCTGCCCCACAGACCTTTCCGAGCAAACAAGCAACTCGCTTATTTATGCGAACAGCCTTGCTCAAAACACCAATTCCAGGATCATTATTTTACATACCTTCTTTATCCCTCCACCATTGCCTGCCGAACTTAAAGTTAAAAAGCCTGAGGATGTATACCATTACGGTCAGGAAATGCTGGATAAGTCATGCAATGATTTTGCAAAAAAATATATCTCTAAAAAAGTAAAAAGCTCCTGTTTGGTAAAAAGAGGGTTCGTCCTTGATGAAATTGTGAAAATAATTAATGAAGAAAATGTAAATATGGTCATAATGAACACCGAAGGGGCGCATGGAATTAAAGAATTATTTCCAGGAACCATTACTTCCAGAATCATAGACAACGTAAAATGTCCGGTAATGGTAATTCCTGACAATTATGAATTCACACCCCTGGATAAGATTGTATATGCAACGGATATGAAAGGAAATGAAGAAGGCAACTTTGAATATGTTCGTAACATAGCATCTGTGTTCAATTCAAAAATTACCTTTCTAAACATCAGTAAAAGCTTAACAGAAGAAGAAAGGAAGGAAAAAATTCATAAAATGAATACCCTTGCAGAAAACATGGGAATAAAAAAACCTTCTTTTGAAATTATCCAAGGCAAAAACACCTTTGCTTCTATTATCGATTATATCAAAATACACAATGCACAGATGTTAATGATTTCCACTAAAAAAAGGCCGGCTCTGCAGCGTTTATTTACCCGAAGTCTTACCAAAAAAATGGCTCATCATGCATTTGTACCTGTACTTGCTATGCATAAAAACTGATCCCATTTATAAGAAAAAAGGCCTGACACTGCCAGACCTTTCAGATGAAAAAATACACAAAAAAATATTGCACGTAAATTCACCAACATTAATATCAGAAAATTCACTCTAATAACTAAAACACTACAAAAATGTTCGAATTTACTTCCCAATTGAATCCAAATCGCGATATATCCTGTTCAGCATTTCTGCCTCTTTCTGATTTACACCCCGATAAGAATTAGCTATTTCATTGACTGATTGTAATAACACCTGACGAGTCTGCTCATCAAGTCCCTTTTTATTATCCTTCAGAAATTCCCTGAACGATTCATACGCCAACTCAGCAGGAACATCCAACTCCTCAAGTCCTTCAAACTCAAATTCAGCATAAAAAGCTTTATCTGTACCATAGGAATCAGTTGCATCATCGAGAGGTACAATTTTAGAAGAAATTATTTCTTTGAACTTGTCCCACTCTTTTTTTTGCACTACCCCATCCGCCTTGGCAATCGCATACAACAATTTGCCGAGCTCTTTGTAAAATTTTCCGGAATACATTTTATATATAGTTTAATTTATTATTCATTAAGCAAAGACAACGGCATTTTCAAGTTCCTTGCCTGTGGTAAATTCGGCTATATTGTCCATGGTAATATCAGCAATGTTGGTCATGGCATTTTGAGTAAAAAATGCCTGATGGCCCGTAATGAGCACATTGTGAAAGGTCAGAAGTCTCATAAACACATCATCGGTAATTATCCGATCGGATAAGTCCTCAAAGAATAAATCCGCCTCCTCTTCATACACATCAAGGCCCAAATACGCAATTTTACAGGTTTTGAGTGCATTTATGACAGCTTTGGTATCTATTAATGCCCCACGGCTGGTATTTATCAACATAACACCGTCTTTCATTTGACCGATGGTCTTCTCATTTATCAAATGAAATGTATTAGGGTTAAGGGGACAATGAAGAGAAATTATATCAGACTGGGATAACAGGGTATCAATATCGGTATACTCCACACCCATAGATATACATTCAGGATCCTGATAAACATCGTATCCCAAAATTTTACATCCAAAGCCTTTAATAATACTTGCAGTCGCCTTCCCGATCTTGCCCAGGCCAATCAGACCAACCGTTTTACCATGCAGGTCAAATCCCATTAGTCCATGAAGGCTAAAATTACCTTCCTTAACCCGGTTATAGGCCCGATGGGTTTTTCTATTAAGTGTGAGTATTAAGGCCAGCGTATGCTCTGCCACAGAATATGGGGAATATGCAGGCACCCGCACCACTTGTATATCAAACTCTGTAGCAGCTTTCAAATCCACATTATTAAACCCTGCGCAACGAAGCGCAATCAATTTTACATTTTGCTCAGCCAACAATCGCAAGGTATCCCTGTCAGCCACATCATTTACAAATATGCAAACCACATCAGAGTTGGCGGCAAACATTGCAGTATCCTTATTCAAATGAACCTCAAGAAAATTAAGATCATAGCCAAGACCCTGGTTTGATTTTTCAAAAAATGGCTTTTCGTAATTTTTTGAGCTAAAGAAGGTTACTTTCATAATAATAAATTTTAAAAAGTTTAAAGATACAGGCCATATAACCAATGCCTGAAATATTTGTTAAAGATCTAAATATGAATTTTATAGATATATGATTAAGCTTATACTTTGTTATGACATACATCATTTAACAAAAACTATAGAAATCCCACTTTGCCAACTAAATAATTAACCATGAGAAAAACAATTATCCTTCACACACTTTTAAGCATTTTATCATTCAGTTCCTATTCACAAGTTGGCTTGGGCGTATATCCATCAGGCTCTGAAGCAGGACTAAGCTTCAAAACATCAAAACTCAATTCCTTTTTTGCCGACATCCGAATGTCAGATTTCAACTTTTCCCAAAACATTGAAGAATTAAGTTTTAAAAATGAGGTATTTGCAAAATATCGGCTTACGTATTTTGAACGTATAAATTTCATAATAGGCCTTGGCCCGAGAATGGAGTTTTATGGTCAAAGACGGCCTTTTTGGGGCATAGCAGCACCCATTGCGGTGGAAGCCTTCCCTTTCCCCTTTCCAAATGCTGCCTTGTTCTTTGAAGTTGCCCCTTTTTATGCCAGCGATCTTCATGGACAGTATCATGGGGGATTCAGGACAGCTTCGGGAATTAATTTCTATTTTGTACCAAGGAAAAGCAAACTACCTGAAAACGGTCAATGAAAAAAGGCCGGGAACTTACAAGTTCCCAGCCCTCATGCTGTATGTTTATTTCAATCAATGACCCTTGAGTTTCCGCTGTTTATCCTAACTCCACTTCCCATCTACACCTGCCATTCCAAACTTCACAAAAACCAACCTCTCTATCCTATCCCGAAATCTCCATCACTACGGCTTGCTTTACGCATATCCCTTCAAATCCATCTTCTCCATATCCATGCAATGAAACCAAGGACAAAGATTGAACAATTAATCAGCAAATTTTTCCTCCTCAATCATCCCCTCTTTCTTATCTAACCAAAGGAATATTCATTTGTTAAACCTCTTTTTTAATTTTTTTAAAAAAATGCAGTTTTCTACAAAAAATCCAATTTAACCATTCTTTTTCAATACTTTTTTACACCAAAATAGTCAGCAAAAATCCCAGCTAAGTATTTTTACTGATACCATCTTAATAATAATTTTCCCAAATTTACATTTTGCAAAACAAAATTTCGCATTCACACTTAGATAAGATACCTGACAAAATTTAATTTTGAAATGACAAGAATTATCAGAAAACTACGACTTTCTTTACGATTAGACCTCAGAGATTATCTTATCTCTTGGCTGGGTGGTTTTCTTGGCATTGGCATCCTTGGTTTGGTAAATTCCACTATATTCTCATCTCAGGAGGTTGTCATGCTAATTGGTTCTTTTGGGGCATCTGCTATTTTAATCTTTGGAGAGTATAAAAGCCCTTTATCTCAGCCCCGTAACCTTATAGGTGGGCATGTCATTTCAGCATTTATTGGTGTAAGTATTATGCATATCAGCGGCATGGAGATCTGGATGTCCGCAGCATTGGCTGTATCTTTATCCTTATTGGCTATGAAAATAAGCTCAACTACCCACCCCCCCGGAGGTGCAACTGCGTTGATCGCGGTAATAGGTGGCGAAAAGATCCAGAAGTTAGGGTACGGATTTGTGCTGTTCCCTGTAGCTACGGGAGCTTTCATTCTGTTTATAGTCGCCTACCTTGTAAACAACCTGTTAGGAAGCCGCAAATATCCTCTCAGATAAGCAGTCGCTCATAGTTTTAATTTCTTCTTTGCAGAGTTTAACTTTTTTACTGATTTAGAGGCAGATTTTCCACAGCTGCACTTTCCTTTTTCACTCGGGCAAGTTTCACAGTATTCTTTCATATAGTATAAAAAAGTTTCTGTAGTATATAATTCTAAAAAACAGGCAAATGTTTCATTAATCGCACTATGCAGCTAATAACCTGAATAATAAATTTTCAAAAGCTTATCACGTATACGTAACCCTTACACAAAAAGACGTCTTAGCTACCACAAACAGTGAACAGTAATCCACACAAACCAATAATTTAACAGTTTTGTTAATTAAAGAGGGCTAAATACGGAATATATGAGAGTAGCAATGGTGGTAAGTACAGTGGGTTTTCATTGGGAAGAACTTTATGATGCCTATAAAGAATTTAAAAGGGCCGGATGGGATATAAAACTTTACACAGTAAACGGGCACAGGCCTAAAGGAGATCCACAAAGCCTGGAAAAACGAGAAGTTATGTCGGCCTTTGGCCTGGGCTTGTCGGACTCATTTTCTCCTGAAACCGAAACAGGCAAAGAAATACACGAGAAATTTGATGGGGTTGAACCCATCGGAAACTTGATTACAGATGAAATTGACGCAATTTACCTTCCCGGTGGCCACGGATGCTTGTTTGATGTCAACATTGACAGGCAACTTCACCAGAAAGTACTGGAGGCATACCAAAAGGACAAAATCCTTTCTGCCGTTTGCCATGGCACTTCCACTTTTGGCTTCGTAAATGATGGGAATCATTCCATAGTGGAGAATAAAAAAATGACTGGATTTCCGGAGCTATTGGATGACATACTATTGAAAGTCGGTTGGGTACATGAAAAATTCACGCCCATCCCCTTCTCCAATGAAGAAAAGATGAAAAAATCCGGAGCAAAAGTAAGTGGCCTCAACTTTTTTTATTCCCTTTTCAACCCTTCACATACAGAAGTCGACTATCCTTTTGTCACAGGTATAGGCCCTAAGGCAGCCGAAACCGTAGCCAAAAAAGTGATAAAATTAAAAGAGAAGGAATTGCAAAGGGCTTGAACAAAGTCCTAGAGTAGTACTTTTATGCTTAGCTTGTAGCTACGAAAAACAACTGCCCGGATATTAGCACGGGGATTAAGATTTTTTTCTTTTGTAGAGACGCGATTAATCGCGTCTCTACAAAAGAAAAAAATCTTCCTAATCATTTTTTACCTGGGACGGGCTATTTATCCACCCCATAACCTCTCACGAACTCTG
>JBKBXU010000053.1:0-17667 GCA_046313675.1 Cytophagaceae bacterium | reverse complement strand
TTCATGACGGCATTTGTTAATGTCACTAATTTAGGTGAAAATACCGGTGCTGTAAAGAGTTGAATTAAAGTTTTTAGTGTATTTTTTTGTGTAATACTTGCGGATTTAGGGTTGTAACGAGGACCATTGAGAATGGCGATTGCATCGCCGTATAGAATATAAAGAATGAAATCCGGGAGGTGTGAGCTTTTCCGGATTTTTTAATATATTAGCTTAGTTCGTTTTAATTCAAACTGGAGGGTTTTAAGAATGAAACGTAGAAATGGTACGAGCTACAAGCTCGCACCAACTAGGAATCTGGTAAATAGTATGTATATGAGAAATTTGATTTTTTTTTTATTAGTTTCGACTATTCTCTCTTGTGCAAATGACAATAATAAAAGGGTTGTATATTTTTCGCTTAAGAATTTTAGTGATAAGACAAATGTTGTTGATATTGAGATCTATGTTAATAATGAATTTTTCTTTTACGGGCCTTTATATAGAGATGACCTTCCTCACTTATATACTATTATTAATTATAGAGCCAGTGACACTATTATTTATCTTGAGCTAAAAGAAAATAAAAATGACCTACGTTTTGATACATTATTAAATTTGAAAACTGATACTTCTACATTATCTATTTCATATAATGATACTATAGAATATAGAAAATTTGATCCCCACAAAATGGCATATTATGATTCTATTCTTGTTTTAGCACCAGAAAAGCGATTAAGTATATCTTTTAAATAGCTTTCGCTAATTTTTCTCCATCTGGCGCAAGGAGTAAAAGCAAACAAAAATTACAATGGGTAAAACAAAACCCTACAGAAGGTTTAGAAAAGGCCTATATTTTGGGGCGATAGTATTAATTTTTATTTCCTATCATGCAGCTCTCTGAAAAGTTGGGCTTACATCAAAAAACATGCTAGGGCATTTAAAAGAAAGGTGCTTGATGCCATTGCTAACAGTAATTCCCTAAACTCACATCCAAGGAGTGGAAAAAAATACTTTATAGTTAAAATTATAATTGAACTTTTACAAGAACTTTATATGATATGTATGCGCCTTAAGGTAAGGCTTTATAATTGTTATAAATTATGTTATATCAGTATTCTACATATTTTAGTAAATGTTTCTTAAGCGCCTCAGCTATTAATTTAATAGATTGATTATCAATAATTTACATTTGATTATTTGATTGTGTTTGCTTATATTTGTGAGGATAGTACAAATAAATCATTCTAAAATTAAAATAATCGATATGAAGCGCTACTATAAATTAATGATTTGCCTGATTTTTGTGGCCGGTTTTTGTAAGGCACAAGACGGCCACATTGATGATTTTGATGATATCTCCAACTGGCAAGGTGGCAATGGTTATACCTTGTCGCATTATAATGAGGAAGAGTTGCAAGTCAGTGCCTCCAATGTAGGTGCAACATATCAGAGTTTTAGTTATAGTTTCCCTACCCTTGACTTAAGAACGTACCCACATGTGCAGGTAGAGATTCGTTCAGGATCCGGTTCTCCACGGGTTCGGATTGACTTGGAGGATGTCAATGGTAATTCTACCAATCTTATGCCTTCTACAGTTACTGTTAATAATGAATATACTACTTATACGTATAGTTATGCTGGAAGATTTCGAATGGGATGGAGTCATACAGGAGTTCCTTTAGATCCTGCAGTGCATGTAAATCCCCAACAGATTAACAGACTCATAGTTTATCTGAATGATGGCGGCAACCCTACCTTTACAGGGTCTGTTTTTTTTAGAAACTTACGAATAGGGTCTGAAACCGATGTGCCTCCTCCTCCGACCGAAATTAAGTTAAATCAAATTGGTTTTTATCCTGAATGGAGAAAAAATGCTGTAGTTGCATCCGCACATGTAGATAATTTTCATATTCTTTCGGAAGACATGGAAGATGTGGTATTTGAAGGAGAGCTTGAAGAAGAACGAGAATGGGGATATTCTGGCGAAAGGGTTCGTATTGCCGATTTTTCATCTTATAAAGAACCGGGTAAATATTATCTTAGGGTAGGAGAGGAAGTAAGTCCTTTATTTACTATAGAAAATCATGTGCACTTAGGTTTATCCAAAGGATTAATTAAGTCCTTTTATTATAATCGGGCCAGCATGGCGATTGAGGCTCCTTATGGTGAGGACTGGGTGAGGCCATTGGCACACCCTGATGATGAGGTTTTAATTCACTCTTCTGCCGCATCTACAAGCAGGCCTACCGGAACCATTATAGAATCACCAAGAGGATGGTATGATGCTGGTGATTACAATAAATATGTAGTTAATTCAGGGATTACTACTTATTCTATGCTTGCATTATATGAGCATTTTCCTAAGTTCTTTGATACCTTGAAAGTTAATATCCCAGAGACAAATAATAACTTACCTGATATATTGGATGAGGCTTTATGGAATGTACGCTGGCTGTTGATTACCCAAGATCCGAATGATTGGGGAGTTTATCATAAAATCACAGATGCTGATTTTTCACATGGTGGATTGCCTCATGAATATAATCATACCCGGTATGCTGTAAAAAAGAGCACAGCGGCAACGCTGAATTTTGCAGCAGTTATGGCTCAGTCTTATAGAATATTTTCCGGATTTGAGGATGAATTGCCTGGTTTGGCAGATTCTTGTATTAATGCAGCACTGCGGGCATACAGCTGGGCAGAGAAAAATCCAGGTATTTTTTTTACAAATCCTAGTGGTATTTCTACAGGGGAATATGATGATACGAATGTTCGGGATGAGTTTGTATGGGCCGAAATGGAGTTATATGCGGCCACGCGAGATGATCAATTCTACAAAAGAGCACAATTAAATTCAGGTTTCGGCGTGCCTGGATGGAGAGATGTAAATTCCCTTGGTCTTGTTACCTTGGTTCATAATCGAAAGCGTTTGAATACAGCAGGATATGCGGATACTACTACCATGAAAACTCGTCTAAAAAATCTTGCAGATGGTTTAAAGAATCATCAGGAGAGTGGTTCTGCTTATAAAGTTTCGTTAGGAATGAATAATGGAGACTTTAATTGGGGGAGTAATGCCATAGCTGGGAATCAAGGTTTAATTTTATTACAACAATTTAAGGTGAGTGGAGATTCAAGCTTTTTGTACGCAGCATTGGCTAACCTAGATTATGTAATGGGTAGAAATGGATTAGGTTTTTCCTTTGTGACAGGATTTGGAAGTAATTCCCCAATGAATCCACATCACAGAATATCGAATCATTCAAATACGGGGCCGGTACCGGGGATGGTTGTAGGTGGCCCAAATCCCAATCAGAACGACCGTTGCCCAGGTTATCCTTCATCCATGCCTGCACTATCCTATGTAGATTCTTATTGTAGTTGGGCTTCAAATGAACCGGCTATTAATTATACAGCTGCGGTTGCATATCTGGCTGGAGGCATTGAGGCTGTTTTTTCCAATGCCACATATACTCCTGGATATACAGAACCCAAAGTAATTTCTTCCGTAAAGGAAAGTACATCCTTAGATTTTACGGTAAATTTATTTCCTAATCCTGCAAGCAGTCATGTTAAAATAAGAACTGAAAATGCAGCCCATATGGATGTTTTAATTTCTGATTTTACAGGTAAAATCGTAATGGAAATGCAATCATCAGGCCATGCTGGCTCAGGTGTTGAGGTGGATGCAGATGTTTCCGGATTGCCTGCCGGAATCTATTTTGTAACGGTAATTTCTGAGCATGGAAAAGTCTTTAAAAAATTAATTGTTCAATAAGGTTCTTGTTTAACTAACTAAAAAGTGGTCTGGTTTTTGATAGTGAATGCTAATATCTTTGTGTCTATATAACACCTTTTGAATTTTGAAAAATATGAAAAAAATTCTACTTCTATATTTTGCCATTTTTGGCTGCTGTCATTTAAAGGCGCAATCGCAAACTGGGTACAGCGATGACTTTAGTAGTAAAGACAATTGGACTCAAGGTACAGGATATTTCTTTTTAGCTACTACTGAACCTGAATTAAGAGTTTATGCAACCAATGTAGGGCAAGACTATCAGAATTTCAGTTATTCATTTTCTAAACTCGACTTGACAGATCACCCTTTTTTGCAAATGGATATTAAAGCTGTTTCCAATTTGGGAGTTCGTATTGACTTTGTTGATGAAGATGGAAATGTTACCAATGCTACACCTGTGGTTGTGGGGGTTCGGTCTGGTTCGGAATTTAATACTTTTTATTTCGATTTTACTGGAAAATTTAATCAGACGTTTCCATCCAATGCCACAGTAGATATTGCCAACATTCACAGAATCCTGGTTTATTTTAACCCCGGAGGACCCGGATATACGGGTACCGTGACATTTACTAATTTGAAAATTGGTTCTGAGGTATCTCTGCCTCCTCCTGCAAAAGAAATTAATCTTAATCAGATTGGTTTTTATCCATCCGAAAGAAAGGTGGCCATGGTAAGCAGTTTTGATGAGGAAGAAACTTTCTATATAGTTTCTGAGGATAAATCTGAAATTCTTTATGAAGGGGATTTGGAAGTAGAAGCATTTTGGGATCCAGCCAATAAAATGGTACGAAAGTTAGATTTTTCTGATTTTACTCAAGAGGGAACTTTCTATATAAATATTGGCAGCGAGTATTCTAACTCTTTTAAAATTGCGGAAAAAATTCATGTTCCATTAACGAAAGGGTTATTGAAATCCTATTATCTCAACAGGGCTTCCATGGCTATAGAAGCTCCCTGGGGCGGAGATTATACCAGGCCTAAAGCACATCCTGATTTAGAGGTTGAAGTTCATTCTTCTGCTGCTTCTGCTCAAAGGCCAGAAGGCTACATCTTTGCATCTCCACGTGGGTGGTACGATGCCGGTGACTTTAATAAATATATTGTTAACTCAGGAATTACTACTTACTCTCTCTTGGCCTTATATGAGCATTTCCCGGAAATGTTTGATACTTTGAATACATTTATTCCTGAAAGTACAAATAGTCTTCCAGATATCCTTGATGAAGCTTTGTGGAACATCCGTTGGATGCTTACGGCACAGGATCCTAATGATGGAGGTGTTTATCATAAAATTACGGATGCAGATTTTGCTCCTACGGTGATGCCTCATGAATATTCAGCCACTCGATATGCCGTTGCAAAAAGCTCTCCTGCAACTTTTGATTTTGCCGCAGTTATGGCTCAGTCTTACCGGGTTTTTAAAAAGTTTGAAAATGAACTTCCGGGTTTTGCAGACTCTTGTCTTAATGCTGCTGTTTATGCATACAACTGGGGAGTTAATAATCCGGACGTACGATTTTCAAATCCTGCCGGAATTACAACCGGGCAGTATGGCGCAGGAGATCCTAGTGATGAATATGACTGGGCTACTTGTGAATTATACATTACAACAAGAGATGATAATTATTATGAGAGCAGGCCTGTCCTTAGCAGTACGTTTAATGTGCCTAACTGGGGTACTGTAAATACTCTTGGGTTAATTTCATTGGTTAATTTTAGAAAGCAATTGAACGAAAAGGGTTATGCGGATACTACCTTAATGAAAAACAGGTTAGTTGTTCTGGCGAATCAACTTAGAAACCATTATATTAATTCGCCATATGATGTAGTTATGGGGCATCAGGAAAATGATTTCAGGTGGGGGAGTAATGCCGTAGCAGGCAATCAGGCACTGGTATTACTGCAAGCTTACCGTTTGACCGGTGAACACTTGTATCTTGATGCAGCCATAGGGAATCTGGATTATGTAATTGGACGTAATCCTATTGGCTATTCATATGTGACAGGATTTGGCCAAAAGACTCCTATGTACCCGCATCACCGTATTTCTGAAGCAACACCATCCGTTACGGATCCGCTTCCAGGTATGGTGGTTGGAGGCGCCAATCGGTATCCTGTAGCTAATGAAAATTGTTGGGGATATATTTCCCCTAACCCTGCCATGAGGTACAATGATTCATATTGTAGTTACTCTTCTAATGAACCTGCCATAAACTATACGGCTGCCGTTGCTTACATGGCTGGTGGTATAGAAGGTATATTGGCAGGGGCTAATTATGTTCCTGAATATACCGTGCCAGAGGTTATACAAACTAATATTAAAAATAAAACTGAAGGAGTATCTTTTGAAGTCTTTCCAAACCCGGCAAGGGAAGAGGTGAGCATCGTTTGTCAGGATGCAGGGCATGTGATCATAAGAATTTCTGACATCAAAGGACGCATAGTTTCAGAACATTCTGTAAATGGTGATTCTTTTGTAAAGAAAATTATTAATATCAGTCAGCTTCCCGGAGGTATTTATTTTATAAATGTTAGTGGGGAAAAAGGTGCAAGTGTCAAAAAGTAAATAATTCAATAGTTGTTTCCGAGAATTGCTTTTGGGTGAGAGGCAGGATGTAAAAGTCCTGCTTTTTTTTATTTGTCCTGCCCTGAAAGAATGATTTCAAAGTTTAACTCTTTGACAACTCCTTTTTCATCCATCACCGTTAATTTATGCTGGCCGGCTGTCGGCTGTACTGCCATTTGGTGATGTTCAAGGGTAGTGCCAAGAAATTCCTCGTTCAGATACCAATAAACTTTTGCCTCAGGATTGATATGGGCAACTTCAAAAACGGTATTCCCCAGGCTTTCATCTAATTCAACGGGAATGTGAATCCGGCTTCCCGGGAGGGGGTATATTACATCCAGTACTTTTGTCTTTTGTATGTGGTCACATCCCGGCCTAAAGGGGGGGAGGGGAGCATAACGGACATTTTTATTCTTAAAATAGTATTCCATGATCGGAGGGAGTACAAACCAGCTTCTTTTTTGCATATTGTTTATGCTTTCACATTCACTGCTCACCCGGTAGTTCAGGCTATGATCAAGAAAAACGACTTCATGGTAAGGGCAGGAAGGCGAGTAGTGGCTATCTTTTTGGCTCCATAGTGTGTCGGTTGCAGGACAATTGGGAGATGCCCTGAACCCGCTGCTGATGCAGGTGATGGTTTCTTTCATGTCATTGAACGGTTGGGTAAACCAACGGGGTGATTTTAATAATTTAAATATATCAAATAGCAAAGGCCCGGCAGCATCAATACCGGTTAACCCCGGCCTTCCTTCGCCATCGGCATTGCCTGCCCACACAGCCACCACGTACTGAGGTGTACAACCTATTGCCCATCCATCTCTGTGCCCAAAGCTGGTGCCGGTTTTCCAGGCAATTTTGTAGGCAGAAGAAAAATCCTTCCAGTTTGATTCTTCTTCCGGGCGGTTTACCTCATTCATGGCTTCGAATGTCAGAAATATAGCGCCTGCATCAGGACTTGCTGATTTTTGTTCCAGAATGGGTACTTTATCATTGGTATAAGACAACGGAGTATAGGCAGGGTGTTTACCATAGCTCGTATGGTAGTAATTTAAGGTAAATGCCATATTTCGGTATATGCCTGCCAAATCCCATAAGGTTCCTTCTGCTCCTCCAAGGATCAGGGAAAGGCCGTAATGCGAGGCCGGTTTTTTAAGGGTGCTCATTCCCATCTTCTTTAAGTTGAGATGAAATTTCTCTATGCCATATTCCTGGAGCAGTCGCACAGCCGGTACATTTAAGGATCGGGAAATAGCATTTTTCATTGGTACTGCCCCATCGTAGGTGAGGTTGTAGTTTTTAGGCGCATATCCTCCAATTATGGTAGGGATATCCGGTACAAGAGCACCGGGAAGGAGCATTCCTTCGTTTACAATCATGGAGAACAGAAAGGGTTTTAAAATACTGCCCGTGCTTCTGGGTGCGTGAATTATATCAACGTGGGGACTGCGGACGGTTTTGAGGTTTCCCACGTTTCCACAATAGGCAATCACTTTTCCGGAAGCAACGTCAGCAACCAATACAGCCGCATTATGTATGCCATTTGCCCTTAGTCTTTCATGGTGTTGCTGCACCATAGTCTGCACCCTTTCCTGCAAGTTTGTTTGAAGTGAGGTGACAATTCTCTGTCCTTTTTTACCATCTTTTTCAGCTCGGTCGAGCAGGTGAGGGGCAATGGATGGAAGTGGGTGCGGAGGGCCGGGGACAGGCTCAGCCAATGCTAACTGACATGTGAGGCTGTCAATGATTCCCTGATCTCTCATGGTAAGAAGCAGTCTGTTACGCTTGATTAATAATTTTTCCTGGTTTTTACCAGGAAAGATCAAGGAAGGAGCGTTTGGTAAAACTGCGAGTGTAGCAGATTCTGCCCAGGATAATTTATTGGCACCACGGCCAAAATATCGCCAGGATGCAGCTTCCAGCCCTACAACATTGCCGCCAAAAGGTGCATGGCTGATGTACATTCTCAGAATGTCGTTTTTGGAGGAAAGTAGATCCAGTTTCAGGGCTGAAAATATTTCAATGAATTTCTCTAAAAAGGTTCTCTTTTGATTCTTCCTAGCCAGGCGTATGGTCTGCATGGTCAATGTACTTCCTCCTCTGACAATTCTTTTAGCTTTCAGGTTTGACAGCATGGCGGCTCCCAGTGCCGGGAAATCCACCCCGAGGTGTTTATGGAAGTCTTTGTCTTCAAAAGCGATTATGGCTTTTTCAAACTTTTGGGGCACTTCTTCCGCATCTGGAAAGCGCCATTGGCCATCGGTAGCAATTTTTGCACCCAAAAGGTAACCATTCTTATCTTCCAGAATAGTGCAGGTTGGTTCCTTAAAACTGGCTGAAGGCAAAATAAAAAAAACTAATAAACCCATTGACAAAATTCCTATTGTCAATCTGAGTTTATTAGTTTTAATTACTTTAAAAAGAAATTTCATTCAGTAATCCCCTTGTACGGGTATATAATTATTCTGTGGCTGATTCTTCCACATCGTTCATTGTCAAAGCAACCATTCCTTTTTTGACTACCTCTACCCACTGGCCTTTGATGGTGGCATTGATTCCTCCATCGTACATGGCTTCTGCGTAAAGGCCAGGCAGGTAAAACTTGCCAAGGTATGAGGCATTAAGCAATACCTGGAAACGCTTGGTTTGTCCGGGTTTTACATTGAAGAAGGTATAAACCCTGTCGTCCCTGTAGTCCTGGTAGGTTGGAATATCAGATGACAAGCCTTCATCCCCATACATTCTCACATTATGTATTTCCCAACCGGAAGGGAATATTTGCTTCAGGGCCATGTTTTTATATTCACCACGGTTCCCGGGATTTGTGATGGATACTTCAGCAATAAAGTCGGTTCCCTGTTCCAATGAAGAAGGATCAATGGATTTTCCGGATTTCAATTTATAGCTAACCTGAAGTTTCAGGTTGTTTTCCGATGACTCTTCCATTCCATGAGCAGGAACGCCAGTGATAAGGACTCTGGTATACAGTGGTCCGGAAGAAGTGTTTTTAACAGTAACCTTTCCTGAATTTTGCTGAGCCACATCAATCTTTACCTGACTGATTTTTCTGGCAGTGGCAGCCTGAATCGCTTTCTGGTTATTTAATGCGAAGGTGAATTTCAGCTCAGACGATGGAAGGGAATTACCAGCATAATGAGATATAGCCATCAAACAGAAGGCAGTTTCCTGGGTACTCATCCATTTGTTGGAAGAAAGATGTTCTGACAAATCTTTTAACACATTGGCTGCATCGGTTTTCATTCCCAGCATACTCATTACCTCCATTATCATTGCCTTATCCCGGATCGCTGAACCGAAGGTGTATTCCATCTCTTTATAGTCTTTGATGCTTGCATTGGCTCCCGTAACCAATTGCCTGGCTATGTCGGTATAGCCGGCCATATGGTAAGCGCCAGCAAGTCTCCATTTGGCGGCAAGGCTTAGGTTGCTGCTTTCTCTCAGCCTGTTCATCGCACCCATTTCCGGGTCTTTGGCCAGTGCAAGTGTATACAAGCGGTAAGCCTGTATCATATCAGACCGGTCAGCGCTTTTTGCATAGTTTCGAGCTTGTGTTTTCTGGTGTTTTTTCCAGGATGCCATGAAACCTGCAGGCACAACGTATCCTTTTTTCTCAGCCTCAAGCATAAAATGTCCGGCATAGCTTGTACACCAGGCATCATAATTGTCGTTGCCAGGCCAGTAGGAGAGTCCACCATCCGGCTGCTGGAATGAACGCAACCTGTCTATGCCCGCCTTTATATTAGCCTCGGATTTCTTCTTTAATTCCTCCGGAGTTTCTGCCAGGTCATGGACAAACAATTGTGGAAAGACCGAAGAAGTGGTTTGTTCGACACATCCGTATGGGTATTGCATCAAATACCTTAACCGGCTTTCAAGGTTTATAGGGGGAATGTTTGAAACTTCCAGAATGCCGCTGTTGCTTCCTGCCACACCAAAGGCAGTATAGGAGGCAGTCCAGTCCGCACCCGGCTGAATGACTTCTTCAAAGACTTTTGTTATGGCCTGGTTTGGATTCCGGATTTCAATTTCAATTTCGTGTTCTGCTTTTTCATTCCCTGAGGTTGCAATCACAGTGATTTTGCCTTTTCCTGTGGAGCTTTGTGCCTGCATATGAAAATAAACTATCTCATCGCCAGGACGTGAAAAGCTGACGTTTTTCTTAGACCCTTCGGTGAGTTTAAGCATATTGTTGGTCTTTACCTCAAGGGTCACGTTTTTCACATTAGGTGTCATGGCAAAGATATTGACAGGAAGTGCGACCTGTTCCTCAGGACCCAAAACTCTTGGCAGGGTTGCCAGAACCATCAGAGGTTTCCTTACCGGTGTCACTTTTTCTGTTTTGCCATAGGCCCCTTCCGGCGTTCCGGCCACCACCATAGTTTTAACCGAACCTACATACATAGGCATGGTGAAGCTATGGTTGGCAGTTTTTCCAGCCGCCAATTGGAATGGGCCGAAGTATTTTACCACAGGTTTAAAACGGTTGGTTTTTGTACCATCCTTTTTGTTTGCTTCATCGTCACCACCAAGGCTTACCAGGCGCTCAATTTTCTCGCCATGGGCTCCGATTACATATTCATACATGTCCCAGGTATTTACACCCAAAGCTTCCCTGGCATAAAAAGTGTTCCATGGGTCCAATGTTTTAAATCTGGTAAGGTCAAGCAAGCCTTCATCTACCACTGCTATGGTATAAACCATTGGTTTGCCGTTTTCTTCCTTAATGGAAACCGTTACATTTTCTTCCGGACGAAGCTCGTCTTTCATCGTAAGGACAGGCTTAAGAATGGTATTTGGGTTTTCCACTTTTACCGGTATGATTCCGTACATACGAATCGGGAGGTCATTTCGTGTCTGAGCATGTGGCTGAAGCAGCGTTACATTGATATACGCTGTAGGAGCCATCTCTTCAGAAGCTGTAAAGGTAAAGTTGTTTTTTCCGTTGCCTGTTTCCACCCAATGGGTTTCTAGAATTTTTGATCCGGATTCTATACTTACCAAAGCTCTTCCGCTGCTGTTGCCGGGAATATTAAGGGTTATTTTTTCACCTACTTTATAACCGTCTTTGTCAGCGGTGAAAGCCAGCATGCTGGCATTGCCCTGCATGCGTTCCTGCGATTTTCCCGCCCATCCCGGCCAGTCTGCAAATATGATTTTACCTGTGCTGTGCTTGCTTTTTGTGTCTACCATACGCAGGTAATATCTTCCCCATTCCGGATAATTTATGCGGAGATTCCATTTTGCCTTTCCATTTTGTGTTTTAATGGTATGTGTTTGTATAGGCTGGCGGTAGCTGTTGTTCAGATAAACAGAAAGGTTGTCTTCTGTTTTGTCCCACCACCATTTCCAGTTCATTTTGTATAGCTGAATCTCAATTTCTCTATCTCCCAATAATTTCCCCTCAGGGTCAAGGCATACAATATCCACCACATGGTTTGTGTCGGTCAATAGCATGTTTCTGGCTTTATCGCCTTGTGGCACCCTGATTCCAGTAAAGGCCTGGTAAGGGTAGTAGGGGATGGTGAAATTATCTACACTGAAACCTCCACCTTCTTCATGTACGCGGACTTTGAAGCTGGCATTAAGCATACCCGGAGCATTTCCTTCGGCATTTATGCTGGTTTTTACCCTTACTTCGCCATCTCCGTTCAGTTTGCCTCTGAAAACCTCTATATTTTCAGAAGAGAAGCTTTTGGCAGGATCATCAAACGTAAATTCCTCATATTTGGCAAATTTCGTTTCAGCTTTGTTTAGCGTCATGGAAACGTCGGTATTTAAATTCCGGGCTACGGCACCATGAAGCCATTTTACCTGCATGTTACCATCAAGCTTATTGTTGTTGGTGCTTAATTTGGAAACGCCAAAATCCAGGTTGATTTTTAATCGGTTTGGAACAATGGTTTCAATTTTTACAGGGTATGAAAAGCTTGCACCGCCCACTTTGAGGTTCGCCATATAAGTTCCGGTTGGATCATCCTCAGAGGTATTGGTGCTGAAGTTGTAAAATCCCTGAACCGATTTTGTGGCAACCATTCTTTTGGCTACCTGCCCCATAGGATTGGTTAGTTCAAATATGACAGGTTGGTTGTCCGGTAGCTGCTTTAGTTTATCTTCAAGAATAAAAGTCAGGTACAGGGAATCTCCGGGACGCCATACGCCGCGTTCACCGTACATAAATCCTTTAATGCCTTTTTGAATTTTAACTCCTGAAACATCAAAATTACTCACAGAGAGGGCCAGTGAATTTTCAAGCTTCAGATAGCCAAACTGGTTATCTTTTTTTACAGCCACAAAGAAAGGCTTCTGTGTGATAGAAACACTTGCTACTCCATCAGAATTTGTGTTTACCTGTTTGATAATCTGTTGAGAATAGTCGTAAATGTTGACTTCTGCATTGGCTATTGGCAGGGTAGTTTTGATATCGGTGACAATAAAAGACATGCTTCCGGAGGTGCCGGATTTAGCAATAATGCCAAGGTCAGAGGCGAAAATGTTTCTTTTTACACTTCTGTAGTCTCCGTAGTACGAATTGCTGCAGGGGTTTTCCCTTTCGCTGTAGCTATGGTCTTCGTAATAGTAGTAGTCATCATAATAGTCCCAGTAGCTGTTTTCATTTGCAGAGAAGTCATCGTCGTCTTTGTCATTTTCAACCAGGTCTGCTTCAAGCGTCTCGTCTCCGCAGGTATAATAAATGTCCTTTTTTGAAAAACTTAATTTTACCTGATAGATGGCTCCCGGCTCCGTATTAATAAGTGAAGACAGGTCAAGATAGTAGTTTTTCCATCTTGCGTAATCCATTGGATTGTTATTGGTAAGGGGTACGGATCGGTTGTACACCAGCTTACCGACTCTTTTTAGTTCACTGGTTCCCGAGAAGTTGTTTACCTGAAAGAATTGAATAACATTACTTTCATATATTCTTGTGATCCGTACTCTTACAGAACGGAGGCTTACTGCTTCGAAAGGAAAATTTAAGCCTTCGGTACTTGGGAGAATTACACCTTTTCCGGAGATTTTCACCTGTGGCTTAAGTTCTTCAAAATTTATGTCCCTGCTGATGGTTTCACCGATTTTCTTGCCATTGACATTTTTTACTGACTGGTCTATTCTTACTGTACGAAGGCCCGTCTGGCGGACAGGAGGGTATACTTTAACAATGTTGTCCTGTACGACAATCCGAACATCCCTGAGGTTTCCAATGCTTATCAGCCCATCCAGTTTTTGTCTGTCATCCAGAGGGTCTGAAAATTGCAACTCAGCATATTGTTCTTCGCCTTGAATGGCATTGGCAGATATTAGTTTAAAATCTCCTAAAGGGGGGATTTCATAAACTAACTCATTTTTAGCATCTGATCCTATGGCCAAGCCATCCCATTTTAGAAGGACGGTTTCTTTGCTGTCTTTTCTTTCTACATTTTCTATAGTAAAGCCGTGTGTTTTTCTGTCACCCTCGTGCTCCCAGGATATGTCCAATTGCTTGCTACCCTGATGGGCTGTTAATACTTTTTCAACGTCGACGTTGTTGGCGACATCAAATGTTGCGAGCGTTCCTGTTAAACGGATTTTTTTCAAATCACTTTTGTCATAGGATTGCATTCCTTCAATAAATACACTTAGGTTTTGCTCCAGTGTCTGGAATCCGAAGTTTAGCTCTTTCAGCTCCTTTGGCATATCAAGGATTTTTCCTATTCTGAACAGGGCATTGTAATGCTGTCCCGACTGTAAAGGTTTGGATGGTTGGAATTGGAGGGTGCTTTTGTCAACCCAATAGGTAGTGCCTTCTATTGCCGGGGAAAATTTAAACACCTCTACATCCAGCGGTTTTCCCAACATATCTTCTGTGGCTGTTTCAGAAACAAAGCGAATCTGAACCGGTGATTCTTTGGAAATATATCCACCGGTATAGGCTGAAATGTACGCCTTGAATATCGGGTCGAATTCTCCATCGAGTGCTTCAGATTTGGTTGAAAAAACATAGATTGCTGCAGTTACGGCAACCAGAGCTCCTGCTGAAATAGCCATCAGCTTGAGCTTTCCTTTGATAAGGCTTAGCATAATTTTTTAAAAAATAGTTATAAGTAAGGGTGTTAATTACTCTTGAAATTTATTTCTACAGTGGCCGGTTGTGTTTGATATAAAGTGCCCTTACTGAGGAATAAAAATTTGAACAATTTAAACAAAAAATGGTTGCGAACGATAAATGTTGATAAAAAAATCTTTAACGGATTAATCATGTATAATATTTATTTGACAATCCTTAAAGGGGTTGAGCAGACACCGTTTTTATATAAAAGAAAAGTACCAACTCTTTTATATAGGTTGGTACTTTTCTTTTAGCAGCATAAAATCATTTAAAATGCTACCAGTCCGCCTAAAGCGGAAGCAATTCCCGAAACTACGAAGGTTGCTACCAGCCACCATGCAGCCGAAGCCGCAGTTTTCCGGGTGTTTTCTACTTGCTGTACGGCAAATACTTTAGCTTCTTCGGCCTTTGATTTGGCCAGGTCTTCCATTTCTTTGACCGTATTCAGCACGTCACTCTTTGTCTCTTCTATTTTATCGAAGATCAGTTCAGCTTCACCCCTGGATAGGTTTGTGCTACCACTGATGAGTGCCGCATACGTATGCCTGTCAAATTTGCTGAAGCGATCTTTAAGTATGCTAAAACTAGCTCCCGGATCGTGTAGCATATGACGTACATCCAACTTTAGCCTTTCGTAATTCAATTCTTCCCTTTCAAGTGAATTGAAATATGTTCTTAGCTTTTCTTCAAAGTCCAGCTTGTATTTTTGAGCCTTTTTGCTGGCTTCGCCACCCATTTCCTCTGCTTTTTCTCCAGATTCTTCTGCCATGCCGGTGAGGTCTTTAACTTTTTCAGTTATTTTACTGAATACATTTTCAACCTGGCCAACTATTTGTTTAACTTCGTTTTCATCCATATCAGTTCTATCCGAAATGGCAGAAACGATGGCTTCTTTGTCTATAGCCCTGACCTTCTTTTTGATAATATCCTTGGAACTTACCGGATCACGCATCATCTGCTCCAGGTCTTTGGACAGTTTTTCCGGTTTTAACTCCTCTTTACCAGTGGATTTCAGGTATGCAGTAATTTTTTCTTTTATTTCGTTATGGTCTTCTTCATTGCCCGGCAAAATTTTGTCGGCAGTCTTCATAAGTTTGTCGGCTTTTCCTCCTTCTGAACCGGCTATGTTTTTGGCTTCGTTAAACACGTTTTTAAGTTTACCAACGTTTTCTTTAGAAAACTTTGGCGTGGATTCAGCCACATCAATAAAGGTTTTCTTTATAATCCCTTCATCGGTAAGTTCTGTTTTTTGCTTAAATTCAATTTCCTTAAGCATGTTAACAAAGTCCTGTTTAATGCCTTCATAGTCCAGGTCTTTTGGTTGTAGCTTCTGGATGTAATCATCAAAATTTTTAACCAGCTTGCTGTTGTCAAAGGCATGTGTCAATTCCTGCCCTATGGTATGTACTGTTTTATCAGCTACCTTGGCTATTTTGGCATCATCCGACGTTGAAAGCAGGGATTTTCCCGCGTTCACAGAGGCTTTAAAGCCTTCACTTACCATGTTCCACATAGCTCCGAAGAAAGATCTTGCAGCCTTATATTCAATGTATGACATAATCAAAATGAACGTTGCCCACACTACCAGGCCAAGCGTGAGTCCAATGGCTAAATCAGCTACCAAACTAAACCTGACTGCGAGCCAGCTTGCAAAGAATAAGGATAGGGACATGGAGATCACTGTCCATCCACCTGCCGCAGAGGTTATCTTTACTCCGGTCGGTGTGTCGTCTTTATCCTCCTCCTTGTTCTTGTCTTTGTTTTTATTTTCCGTATTAGTATTCCGGTTATCGTACTTTTCTCTAACATTTCCCAACAATGAAATACCTGTTGCCGCAGATAAGGCGGTCAGTATTAACTGAAAGGCCAATGCTAATAAAACCCCTGCAATTATCGCAAAGAAAAATTGCGGGCTAAGGCTTATAACCCCTGTGTCCGCTGTCTGTGCCATCGAGGCATATGCGGTTGAGGTTAACAAGCCCCCTGTAATTATTACTCCTTTCCCTCTCATAAATTTCCCCTTTTATTTAATCCTTATATTAAAAACCTTAAGGGAGAATTATAAGTTCTGTAAGTTAATTTGCTGTTCTATCCGGTCTTGATTTCAATACGTAGCTGATGCTGAGATTAATCATGAGGTATCGGTCGTTGCGGTTTGTTCCTCTGTAGGAACCTTCGCTGGTAAGGCCGTCTATGGCAGTGTTGCCGTTTTCGTCAATAGAAAATCCTCCATAAGTGGAAATGAGGTACTCCATTAGGATAGGGTCATCTTGTGCGGCCTGATACGAACGGTCGCTGAGTTGCACTGCAAGCGCACCGTGGTGATTTAGCAATGCCTGCCTGTTAGGATAAAAGCCACCTACATCATCTATATAGTTTGTGGTGGTGATCCGGTAGGAAGCTTCCAGTGACATATTTATTTTTTCAGAGAATTGGTAGTTTACGCCAAGGCCAAAAATGCCACAAAAAGCCCATAGGGAATAAGGGTCTTCGTAACCATATATCCCCTGTCCTTCAGTTCCCAATGGCCGTAGCCGATGTGTTTTCCCGTTTATTTCTGTTCTGGGGTCAAAATGAAAGATTCCGGCTCCGGCTATGATGTATGGTGAAAATTTTCTTTCAAATCGATTTAGTATATATGTTTCTGTAACAAGAGAAAACTCAAGTAGGTTGGTATGAAAGTTTAAATTTCGAAGTTTGAAGTTGATTTCGTTTTCTTCATAAGGCCTGTGGCTATCGTCACCGGATAATCGGGTATAGATGATGGAAGACTTAAGTGAAAAATTGTTTCCAACATTATACCTGAAGAATAAACCCCAGGCAGAATGTGTTCCCGGTGAAAAGAGTTGTTGGTTTAGGTCCCCAAAATATTTTGAAACCCCGGCCACAGCACCCAATTCGTAATGAGCTTGGGCATTAGCAGGCAATATCCGGAATAGAAAAAACAATCCTATCAGTATAGAAAGAGGTTTTAAAAGTTTCATTTTAAAAATCAGTTACTTTTAAAACCGGTGTAGAATGGGAATGTTTTGGGACGGTCTTTCGCAGATACTAGAATTCCAAAACCTCGAACTCTACCCTTCGGTTCATCCCCCTTGTCTCCGGGTTATTGTTGTCGGCTATGGGTTCTGTGGGGCCTTTCCCTTCAATGAGAATTCGCTTTGAAGAGATTCCTCCCGAAACCATGTATTTTTTCACTTCCTTTACCCTGTC
>JBKBXU010000052.1:14729-17690 GCA_046313675.1 Cytophagaceae bacterium | reverse complement strand
TTTAAATATGATGTTGGATTGAAAAATTAGGGGCCCTTGAGGAAATTGCGTTAAGAAATTTCAATTTTTGAAGCGGAAAAAAATTTTGCTGTTTGAGCCGACGAAGGAGGTGAGTTTAAAATTTTTTAGCGGAAAGAATTGAAATTTTAGCAAATTTACTCACAGGCCTTGATTCTTTTGCTTACTTTTCTCATCAAGGAGAAAAGTAAGGCCTGACCGGCGAGGTCATAATCTCGATCAAGATCTACTTTTGAAATTAATAATGCTTTTAGTATTGGTCTTTTTTTGGGTTTATTTTTAAAGGAGTTTAAATTGATGTGACAACGAAGCAAGTATAGTGGAAAAGAACAGTAAAATATATGTAGCAGGACATAGGGGAATGGTGGGTTCCGCTTTAGTCAGAAAGCTTCAGAAAGAAGGGTTTACAAACCTTGTCTTACGTACCTCCAAAGAATTGGATTTAAGAGACCAGGTACAGGTGAAAGAGTTCTTCGCATCTGAAAAACCGGATTATGTATTTCTAGCTGCGGCCAAAGTGGGAGGTATTGTAGCGAACAATACGTACAGGGCAGATTTTATATACGATAATCTGATGATTCAGAATAACGTCATCCATCAATCCTATGTAAATGGTGTTAAAAAGCTCATGTTTTTGGGTTCATCCTGTATTTACCCAAAGCTTGCCCCACAGCCACTTAAAGAAGACTATTTGCTGACAGGAGAGTTGGAACCGACCAACGAACCCTATGCCATCGCTAAGATTGCCGGTATAAAAATGTGTGAGGCATACCGTTTCCAGTACGGCTGTAATTTTATTTCCGTAATGCCTACCAATTTGTATGGCCCCAACGACAACTATGATTTAAAGAATTCCCATGTTTTGCCTGCCTTAATCAGGAAGTTTCACACTGCCAAAGTGGAAAATAAATCCTCTGTTGAAATCTGGGGTACAGGATCACCAATGAGAGAATTTTTACATGCCGATGATCTGGCAGGTGCCTGTTATTTTTTGATGGAGAGTTATAATGAAGCAGGATTTGTAAATATTGGTACAGGCGAGGACATCTCTATAAAAGACCTCGCACTTCTTGTAAAGAAGATTGTAGGCTTTGAAGGCGAATTAAGATTCGATACCTCCAAACCCGACGGCACTCCGAGGAAACTGATGGACGTCTCCAGGCTGCATTCCTTAGGTTGGAAACACAAGATAGAACTGGAGGAAGGTATTAGAGGGGTGTATGCGGAGGTGAAAAAAGGTGTGTTGGCGGTTTAAAAAAATTAGAATATATTTTTATGTAAAAAGGCAGGAGGGATTCTGCCTTTTTTGTTTCCAGGCCTAATGTTCCGGGTGATTTATGAGTCAAAAATGCCTTTTTTTATTGCTGTCTTGCTGAATTATCCTTTGTTTTTCGACAAATCACTTTTTTGAAATTTCTTATTCCTTTAGATAATGTAGATGATATACCAATTGTCATAATTAAATATACTATAATTTGAATTTTTTAATGAGTGTATAAATGGTAGATTATGTGAATTTTATGTTTGTGTTTTAAGGAGATGTAAAGGGGGGCTAACGCTGATAAATTTTTAAAAATATCACTTTACCGATAAAATTTATTACGAAATAAATTTTTCGATAAAAAATTAAACATTTTTCTGATAATAATTTCTGTTTTGATTTTTAATGTAAGATTTTTGGATGTTGTTTCTAAATATAAATAAATGAAAAAGATATTTTTATTATCACTTCTTGTACTACTATTTTGCTGTTTTTCTTCAAATGCACAAATTCAGATATCTATAGAAGAAAAAAGTGGAGGAATAGTTAAAGCATGTGCTCAATCGGCAAACTTTAGCATAAGGTTTTTCAATAATAATTCAGATGTTGCAACAGAAATTAGCAGAAGGATAATTTTTCCAGATGGGATTTATGTGAGTTGGGATCTTCTTAATCTTTCTCCCGAGGTAGAATTAAACAGAATTGCAGGAAATATTTTGGATATAAAAATCACTACTATTGAAAGTGGAGCAGATATATTGTTGGATTATACCTTAGAAGCTTCTTGTTCATTTCCAGCATCTGATAATTTAAGGCCTCAGATATCAGGAATTCCTGACGAGAGTGATATTAATAGCTATGAAGTTTTAGATATTCCTGGGTTTGATGTACAGGCAGGGAATAATGGGAGTTTATTATTGGATCCAGGGTTTGAGATAGTCAATGGTATAAGTTCTCCAAATTGGGCTTTTTCTGCTAATACCGGTACAACCTTTACCAGGTCATATAAATTAATAAATAATGATTCAAAATCTTATAATGGGTATATAACTTTTCAAAATAATCTTCCTGCAACTATAAGATTACTAAGTTGCGAGATTACCTATTTAGATGGCTCTAATACTATTGTTATTCAGGATTTACCTTCTTTACCTGTCACTGGCATATACAATAAATCTTTCAAGATTAATAATCTTCCAAGAGGAGAAGAAATTATAATTACTGAGACTGTTGAAGTGGTATCTTGTTTAAGTGATGGAGGCAATTCAATTATTCGTTTTAGCCTGGGTTGTACGCCTTTGGATGTTTGTGCTCAGCTAGCCCCTGAGCTACAAATTCATACTAACAAAAGGGAAGGAAGGCCTGAATTTACCATTACTTCTCCTGAGGCTTTACCCATTTGTGTGTTTGGGAATTCTTATATAAGATCCGTTACTTTTACAAATACAGGAACAGCTGCAGCAATAAATCCTGATGTATATCATGTTTACGATTATTTAAATAACCCTCAATCTTCCTCAACGGTTGTTCCGGTAGAATCCTTGAAAATTGTCGTTAATAAAATTACGACAGGAGAACTTCATACTTTTCATGGAAAAGATTTAGAATTACATGTGATTCCTGCTGCAATGGTATTTAGCGGGTTAACGGTAATCGTTCCGCTGGTTGTAGCCGGAGGGCTT
>JBKBXU010000052.1:0-14719 GCA_046313675.1 Cytophagaceae bacterium | reverse complement strand
GTTTTACAGAAGAAGCTCTTTATAGAAATAATTATACACCATTACCATTTACTATTGAGGTAGGCGAGAGCATAACTGTAGAATGGGAAGAAATTCATTGTTGTCCTACCGTGCCTGATCTGGATGATTTAACCACAAGAAGGGGAGTTTTGTATCAAGCTGGATCCGTAACTCTTCATTATCGTGAAGACTGTAGCTCCGCAACACATGAATCTGGTGTGTATCCTGATGGAAGAAATAAGCCTTCGGAAAGACCTGACACAAGACAAATTTTTCAATATAACCAGTCCTTTTTGCCATACAATCCGCAGATTTCAGGTGTTGATCTTAGCGTTTCCAAAGAAATTCCAGGTTATAGAAATAGTGGGGAAACTGCAGACATAACTTTAGAAGCTGTTCGAGTACAGTCCAGTGATTGGGGAGGGTTTAAATGGGTGCCGGAGAATAGTGCGATAGAATTTGAGGTAGAATTAACTGATGGGTTAACTTTATATGAAGCATTATTTCAAAATGATGATTATGTCCTTACCGATTCTAATTATTTTTTATTTTTAGAAAATAATGGCGTCAGATGGGATTTTTCTTCAATAACTTTTCCAGAATTTTCAAATATAGATCCTGATGATGGGTATAATGAAAAATGGGTTTTTAGGTTTCTTTTGTCTGAAATGCCTGATTTTGATAACATAGAATTCCTTGAGAATAGGCTGATAAGATTTCTTGAACATGCTGAGTTAAAAACAAAAGTTAGAGGATTGTGTAACAGCCAGGGTGAGAGTTTCTTTAATATATCAATGTTTCTGGTGCCGGCGGATGAGGAAGGCTTTTGCGGATGCCGTTTGCCTGTCAATTCCAATAGGGGGAAAATTAGAGTTACTTGTCCGGGATGTATTAATCCAGGTATTGTTATGGGCTCTGTTCAACTTGAAAGAACGAACTATGGAGCCATAGACAATAATAATAATGGTATTGCGGATGAGATAGAAGGAGTGTCTATACCGGGTGATAATAGAAGAAATAATTTTTTAACATTGGGAGATGAGTTTAAAACAGTTCAGACGATAAACTTCTTCGGAGGTTCTCCTGAACTTGGAGGTTTTAGTTATAATCAGTTGCTCGAAGATGTTATAGAAGATGGAGTGGTAGTTTTGGAAGGGATACAATTAGACAATCTTTATGTGACTATTGATGCGAATGCAGGATTTGAATTAATAAGTTCTAATTGGAATTGGAAGAAAATTGGCGAGCAATATGTTTTCCATTTTCATTCGTCTCAATTAGGTCTGGAATATTTTTCTCCGGGAGACTTACCTACTATTGAGAATCAATTTAAGATTACACAGCCTTTGTCTGGTGATAAAGAAATTGTAGATGTTATTTATCAGGGTATATTAACAGATAGGGATTTGGATATAAATTCCTTGTCTGAATTTCCTGTGTTTATTGATTCAACATGTAATGAAAGAGGAGAAGACTTTGATTGTTTTCAGCAATTAACAGTTCTTAAAAAAAATGAGCATTTTTATAATCATTTTTGTGAACCAGGGAATGTTGCTAGTTTTCTTTACATACCAATTATTCATGCAAGTTCTGCTTCCATTCCTACAGCGCATATTACCAATGCTGCCAATTTCCTCTGTGAAAAGCAAATCAATTTTCTGGCAAAATATCATCATCCTGGCTATAATTCGTTTCCTTATGAAGCAAGAAACTATGGGTCAACAATTGAATTTATAGTTAACGTACCTCCCGATTATGCTATCAAAGATATAGAGTTTGAGAACCGTTCTCCATATCATATAGGGAGTTCCACTCACCACTCGATTGACCATTTTATAATTAGCCGCGATGATAGTAGATGGGAATCCATGGTTTCTATAGTTACAGATCCTAATGGGAAAGGAGATTTAGTTATTATAAATGTTGAGATGGAGGCCTTACGGTCGCCTTCATCGGGTTTACCCCACACGAATGCGCTGCATTGGGGCGATGAAAATTTACAATTAAATGTATTTGTAAATCTTATACCTAATATTTGTGGAAGCAACTCAGTTGACTATATGTATCTTTCACCACCACTTTGGAATGACCAAACTAAAGTTCATGATAATGTATATCCTTATATGGATTTAAATTATAAAACGCCTGAGGTTGGGGGAGATTATATATTTAATATTCCTGATTTTTTAGATAAATTTTCCCAATTTCCAAGATCGGAGGCGGATATAAGATTGCAGCCTGAAGGAAACACAGAAAGAGCTGTTAAAGATTCGGAAACTTGTTTAAGTTTTATTCTTAACCATCATCCTTTAGCAGCTGACCCAATTTTTCCGGGAGGGGAGCTTAGATCTCGGCAAATAGTAAATACGAAAAATACATTTATATATTTTAACAATCTTCCTGAGGGTTTTGAATTAAATACAATAACTCGCATTAATCCGGATGGCAGTAGAGAAACTCTTTCACCTGTCAACCAAGATGAGGACGCAAATTTATTTAATGCGGGAGAAATTTTAGGAAACTCCAATGCAAAATACGAAGTTTGTGCCAGCTATGATTGTAATAACCAACTTGCCAATCATCCATTTCAGGTGATATATGGCTACAATTGTGATGATTTCCCTTCAGTAGAAACTATTCTTTTGGATGATGAAAGTTCTGTTTGCTATAAAGATAGTCAGCAGTTTACCTTAACTTCCTATCCATTTAACCTTACTTTAAGTGCTGAGATTTTAGAAACTCCATCTTTTATTTGTGAAGCTTCTACGTATCAACTCGAAGTAATATCCAATGAAATAGGAGAGGTTTTTGATTTTGAAGTAGAGGTGGAATTTCCTCAGGGATTTATTGTAGAAGAGAATGGATTTAAGATAAACGGAATGCAATTTATTCCCTTGCAAGACGATGATAACCCAGGTAAGTATTACTTTCAAAATTTAGATGTAGATAATTTAAAACTAGGGCAAAGTTTTATTATAGAAGCGATAGGAAATATTACCTGTAATTTAGGAGATAATAGATTTATAATTGCCAAGGTTAATGCAAAAAACTATTGTGGTACAAATGTTGCTCAAAAAATAATAGAAACAGCCTTATTGGGAGTTGTTTCACCTGAGAGTTTTGACAAGATTAATATGACTTTCTTTACTGCTGAGATAGAATCTAGTGGTGAAGGGATTTTTATTATAGACTTGCAAAACACTGTTAGTAATTCTACCTCCGAAGGAAATGTTATTGAAGTAGTTTTTCCTGAAGGAATTCTATTCGAATCAGCACATCATAATGGGTCTGATTTATTACCAAATAGTTCCAATGGTAGAATATTGAGTTTTAGTCTTCCAATAATTGAGGGGAATACAACTAGTAGAATTGAATTTATATATAGCCTTGATAATACAGTCCTTTGTGAAAATTTATCATCTTTTTCTGCTAATCTTATTGGGCGTTCAGACCTTGACTGTTATTCAACCAACTGTAGTTTTACAGAAACTATTGCCTCATTAGATGCTATTTCACCTATTTGTTATAGCTGTAATATTTCTGCCAACGCCGGCCCTGACCGAGAAATCTGTCCGGGAGAAAGTAGACCTATAGGTCTTGAAGGAGAAGAAGGAGTTACCTATTCCTGGTCTCCTGTTACCGGGCTTTCTAATCCCAATATTTCTAATCCTTTAGCAAGTCCGGGAAGTACCCAGACTTATACGCTTACGGCCACGAGAGGGGGGTGTATTGTGAGTGATCATGTGACGGTTACTGTTAAACCCCGCCCCTTTGTTTCTCTGACTACTTTTGACAATCAAGGGTCTATTTTATGTGAAGGCAATAACAATAGTGTCACATTAGTGGCCAATGCATCCGGCGCCGGAGGGATTGCTTCCTATACCTGGTTGAGAAATCAAGTGACTATTGATGATGAAACAGGCAGTTCACTAGCTGTTAGCCAAACGGGAAGCTATAGGGTATTGGTTGTTGGAGAGAACTATTGTACGAATTCCAGAACAGCCAATGTTATTGATCATCTGGATTCAGAGTGTGATGGTTTGGTATGTCCTGGCGAATCACCTGAGGTATGGATCACCAACCTTGGCGGTACATTGGGTATATCTCCCATGCAGTGGCGGAGGCTTGAGGATACAGACCTTTCCAACGAAGAAGGGAGATTGCAGTCGGTCCCCTCTGAAGAAGGTTTGTATGTTGGATATGCTGTTACCCGTTCCTGCACCTTGGCTACCACCCCGCCTTGTGAGGTAGAATTTAAACCTGTTCCTAATCGATATACTTTGGCAGGACCTCCTTTTATGCTTCCGGGAGAAATACATCCTATTACCATAGTAAATAAGGATGCGAATGAAGAAGGCACAGTTTCAGTTTTCTGGAACACAGGTGAGCCAAGCATAAGTGATATAGAAGTAAGCAGTCCTGGAGATTATACCTTTACAGCTACCTTACTTTCTTCAGGATGCAGTGTAAGTTCATCGGTGGATATTCTTATGCCGGGACTTTACCTGACTACAGAAGGTGCAGGAGGCTCGGGTTGTGGTGGTCCGGTTTATGTAAACATAAGAACCAATGGGTTTGATTTAAGTGAAAATCCTGAAAATATCAGGTGGTTTAGAAGAGATCCCGGAAGCGAACAAGGAACCGAGATTACGGATGAAACTTTATTTTCCAATGGAAGAACAAGGCTATATGTTACGGAAAGCGCATTTTATGAAGCGGTGTATACAGGTTTTAATGGAGTTGTAATAAGCAGAATGCGTTTTGTAGATGTTAGTTCTGATCCTGTTGGCCCTCTGGACGTTCTCACTGATGAGGAAGGAAGATTTGAAGGCGTCACCACTTGTAGTGGCCTCCCTTCTACAATTTCAGAGTCTGCTTATGAATGTATGGAGGATACCTGGCTAAGTGAGGAGAATAGAGATTATTCTGAGCTTATTGGAAAACGAATGGTTAATATTGATCCTGTAAGGCCTGAAGATTGGAACAGAGGCCTATGGACAGGCACGGCTTTGGAAGGAAACGCATTTCTATTGGTTGATGGTGATTCCAGACCCGGAGGTACAACAGTATGGTCAAGAACCTTGAATGTATCCCCAGCCGATAGATTTATTTTTCAAGGTTCTATTATAAACATAGACAGAGGTTCTTTCCATGTTCGAAGTGAATTACCGGAAGTTTATCTTTTGGTGACTTATATTGACCCTGGTAAAGATCAGGAAATAACCCTAAGACATGATATTAGGACAATTTTTGAGCAGGGAGAAACAGGAAGTGCTCAAGATCCCTGGATATTCCTTCAGACCAATGCGGATATAAATTTGGCCTTCCCTGATATATCAACTAGCATTGATCCGACCGGTTTTACTCAAATGAGGGTTTCACTACGGATGGCCGGTGGGGGAGCTATAGGCCGGGATATTGGTGTTGATGATGTTCAATTAATACAGTATAACCATTGCACAAATTTTGCTCAGATAGCAGAGAAATCAGCAAGGATTGCTCCTGCACTTTCATTTGTTGAAATTCCTAGACAGTTCACTTGTTATGGAATACCTGTTACTTTAAGGGCAAATGATCTCTTGGGTAGTGAAGGGATGATATATGAGTGGCAGGACTTGGAAGGGAATATTGTGGAAGATATAGAGGATGACAATGATCCTTTTACACTTACTGTGAATCCAAAGGTGTCTTCAGACTATGTATTTGTATCTCGTAAAGAAGGATCCAAAACAATGACCAGGCAAAAAGTACGTGTGAATGTAATTCAACCGTATGTTCGGATTACGACAGAAGAGCTGAGTATTTGTCAGGAAGATGCGCTTGTAGAAACCAATAAATTTCATGGAATTTCTAATGTTCAGTATAAATGGTACGTAAATGATGATGAAATCGAAACCACGCAGCAAGGATTCTTCAGTCCCCGTAATCTGAGGAATAATGATGAAATAAAAGTCGCACTTCATTCTTTTTGTAAAACCTCTACTGATCAGGAATTGGTGGTCTTTTCAAATACAATTACAGCCATTGGACCTGATTTAGTGGCTATAGCCGGAGATAATCAGAATTTATGCAGAGGCGCTTCTGTAATGTTAGGTTCAGAAGAAAATAGAGGGGTAAATGTAATTTGGTCTCCGGAAGAAGGGTTGTCGGATCCTACTTCTTTAATGCCTGAAGCCAATCCTGTGGAAAATACGATCTATACACTTACCATTTCCGATGAGAATGGCTGTAGTGTGAGTGACGAGATTGAAATTGAGGTCGTAGATCCGGTGCATATTACTGAGATTGAAACCGAAGCCACCCTTTGTCTCGGCTCTTCTGTTGAACTATCTGTACAGGCTACAGGTGGGGAGGAGCTGAGCTATAGTTGGTCGCCTGCAGTAGGGCTTTCCGCCCCCGACATTCCCAATCCGGAAGCTTCGCCGGAAGAAAGTACTACCTATACAGTTATAGTTCGTAATGAACATGACTGTGAGGCCAGTGAGGAAGTTTTAATAAATGTAGTTCCTGTTCCGGTAGCGGATGCAGGCAATGACTTTACGTTTTGCCTTCCTAATCCGGGGCCAACACGCCTTGGAGGACTTGCTGAAGAAGGGCTTTTTTATAACTGGACCAGCAGTCATGGAGGAATGAACATGAATACTTTACAGATCCAGGTATATCCTACAGAAACCACTACCTATACATTGCGGGTTTCCAATGGGATTTGCTTTTCAACGGATGATATAACATTAACCGTCGCCAATCGGCCTAGGACTAGTCCTCGTGCAACGGGAGCCTTTTCTCCCTGTCCCGGAGTTGAGGTGGAATATCGCGTTGTCCAACCATTAGAGGGTATGCAATATTCATGGTCTGTGCCTAGAGAATTTGAAATATTAGAAGGTCAGGGAACACCTGTGATACGAGTTGTTAGTAATTACAGTGGGCAAAATACCCTGGGCGGAAGGGTTGATGTTAGGCATGTTACCGAGGATGGATGTGGAGTAATAGGTGCTCCGGGTATGTATATCATCCGAATTGGAGGTAGTGTTCCTGCCGATGCAGGGCCTGACCAGAAGCTGTGTATTCCAAATCCCGAACCTACACCCGTCATTCAATTAGGGACGCCGGCTGTACAAGGTGTCACCTATCGCTGGACCTCGGTCCCTACAGGTTTTACATCTACGCAGGCCCAACCAGTTATCAGTAATCCAACAACGAGAGATAGCCGCATCTATAGGTTAGAGGTTAGGAATGGAGATCACCCATTCTGCCGCACGTATGATGAGGTAAAAGTAGACGTGGTAGAAAGACCTTCCGCACCGGAGATTTCAGGGCCTTCCGTGGTTTGCGTAAACGAACCTGAAGTGGTGTTTTCGACCAATCCGGAAAGTAATGTTGCATATAGTTGGGTCCCTTCCTCAGGGGTGACAATCTTGGAAGGAGAGGATTCCGAAAGGGTAGTGGTAAACTTTACAGAAGACGGGGAACAAAGCATAGGCTTACATCTGGCAAAAGACGGATGCGGGATGCTCAGTCCTGTATACCATAACATACATGTACGTAGCCTGCAGGAGTGCATAAGCGGTATTGGAGAAGAATTGGGAGATCTGTTTATCAGTATTTATCCTAATCCCTTTACCAGGGAAACGGTACTGCATGCAAGGGGTAATGTGAATGAGATGCTTGATATCACAATTTACGATGTCAAGGGTATTACGCAGTTTGCCAATGGAAATGTGCAGGTAGGCAGGGAATACATTCTAGGTTCCGATCTGCGGCCAGGTGTCTATTTTGTAAAGGTTCAGAATAATGAATCTGTTAAGGTGTTTAAGTTGATTAAGACGGATTAGTGCAACCAGCTATTTCGTTTAAAAGGCTCTGTGTAGTAATACCAGGGCCTTTTGCTTTATGTTATTATTTTTTAAAAACTGCAGTGTGGTAAATTCGTTCGATTATATCTACAATCTTAAGCCCTTCTAATGCATTTGTTGTTGCACAGCTTCTTCCTTTCAATGTTTCTACTACATTTTGGATGACAAAGTGATGATTAGCGGCTGATCCTTTATAATTTCCATAATCATTTGGGGGATTACAAGGAGCGAGTTCAGGCATTGTATAATCTTTTATATTGCAATATTCCACTTCATTCATATATTGCCCACCGACTTTAATACTTCCATTTTCAGCTACAATGGTCATGCTGCTTTCTAGGTTAGAATTATAGACAGCTGTGGAAAAATTAATACATCCCATACCTCCTTCTAAAAAATCAAAGTTTACAAATCCGGAATCTTCAAAGTCTGTGGTTTCCTGATGGTTAAAGTCTTTGAGTCTTGCGTTGATATTATGTATATCTCCGAAAAGCCAATACATGATATCTATAAAATGCGAGAATTGAGTAAATAAAGTTCCGCCATCATATTTCTTAGATCCATGCCAGTTATCTTTTTTGTAATATCGTTCATCTCTGTTCCAGTAACAATTTATTTGCACCATAAATATTTTTCCCAGTTTGCCGGATGAAGTAATTTCTTTCAGCCATGCTGAGGGAGGTGAATACCTGTTTTGCATTACACAGAATACTTGTTTGGATACCTGTAATGCTTTATATATCAAGGTTTCACATGAAGATTTGCTCAATCCCATAGGTTTCTCTATTACAACATGTTTTCTGCTTTCAAGAGATTTTAAGGCATGTTCAGCATGCAGGCCATTAGGAGAGCAGATGTTAACAACATCTATTTCTATACCTGAGTTAAGTAATTCTTCAACAGATTTGAAAAAAGGTACACTTGTAAAATTATCTAAATTAAGGTCTTCCTTAGTGAGGATGTCACAGAGTGCTACTAATTCCGATTCAGGATTATTAAATATCATGCTTGCATGCCTTTTACCTATATGTCCACAGCCTACAACTGCAAATCTGATTTTATCTGAAGGAACTGACATTATACAACTCTTTTAACTAAATTATTTTCCAATTTGTAAATTTGATTACTTTCCGGACAAGTAGCAACTCCATCTTTATTAAAGATCAGTTTATGCCCATATTCACTTATCCATCCTATTTGTTTGGCAGGATTTCCTACTACTAGTGCATAAGGTGGAACATATTTTGTTATTACAGCCCCCGCACCTATAAAAGCATATTCTCCTATGTCATTTCCACAAACAATTGTGGCATTAGCTCCAATAGTAGCCCCTTTTTTGACCAAAGTTTTCATATACGCATTTTTTCGGTTTATTGCGCTTCTGGGATTGAAAACATTAGTAAACACCATAGAAGGTCCTAAAAACACATCATCCTCGCAAATAACGCCTGTATAGATAGAAACATTATTTTGGACTTTAACATTATTTCCCAGCTTTACATCCGGAGATACTACCACATTTTGTCCTATGTTGCAACCTTGTCCAATTTCACAATTAGGCATAATGTGCGAAAAATGCCATATTTTGGTACCTGCTCCTATTTTACATCCTTTATCAATCACGGCTGTTTCGTGTGTAAAAAAATCTTTCATTTATTAAAAAAGTTTAAAATATGCTCTGTAATATAAGATAATTGCTCCTCATCCAGTTCAGTATGTATTGGCAACGATATTACATTTTTGCACAAATCTTCTGCAATGGGAAAATCACCTTCTTTATATCCTAAATACGAATAACCCTTTTGAAGGTGAACAGGTACAGGATAATAAATCATGGTAGGAATACTTTTTTCTTCTAAATATTTTTTAAATTTATTCCTATCAACTCCTGAGAGCTTAATGGTATATTGATGGAAAACATGTGTAGAATGAGAATCCCTGTACGGTATTTGAATATAGGAATGATTAGCTAATTTTTTATCATAATAGGCAGCAGCTTGTTGACGCGCCTTTGTGAATTTTTCAAGTTCTTTTAATTTAATCTGGAGAATAGCCGCCTGAATGGTATCAAGCCTTGAATTCAATCCTATTATATCATGATAATATTTTTCTTTCTGGCCATGATTGGCAATCATTTTTATTTTTTCTGCCAGCAATGGATCTTTTGTAAAAATTGCACCGCCATCGCCATAACATCCTAGATTTTTGGAAGGAAAGAAAGACGTAATTGAAATATCGCCGATAGTACCAGCTTTTTTCTTTTTCTTATCTTTAAATATATATTCTGCTCCCAAAGCCTGAGCAACATCTTCTATTATATAAAGATCATTATCTTTTGCCAATTTTGTGACCGCTTCCATATCGGCACATTGTCCATATAAATGTACCGGAACTATGGCTCTGGATCTGAAAGAAATTTTATTTTTTATTTTTTCTATATTAATATTAAAGGTATCGGGATGAGAATCCACAAAAACTGGTCTGATACCTAATAATGCGGCTGCTTCAACTGTTGCTATATAGGTAAAAGAAGGAACAATAATTTCATCTCCAGGTTTTAAACCTAGTGCCATCATTGCTATCTGTAGCGCATCTGTCCCATTGGCACAAGAAATGCAATCCCCCGAAAATTCCAAATACTCTACAAGCTTTTTTTCCAATTCCTTTACCTGTGGACCATTAATAAAATTTGTATTGTTCAGCACATCCGAAATGGCATTGTCAACTTCTGATTTTATTTTTTCGTATTGACCTTTTAAGTCAACCATATTGATTTTTTTCATAAAGGCTTCAGGAAATGGAAAAAGTTATAAATATATGTAGAATAATGAATTTATAAAGTTTGTATTTATAAAAATTACCCTATTATTACAGAATAAGGTGTTTTTTATTTCGTTCACAATAGAGGGCTTAATCTAAGAATGAATTTTATATACGGGAAACTAAAATTTAAAGGTGATGTTCTTAAATCTGCTTTTGCTAAGAATTTTTTTACAGTTCTTACCGGAAGTGTAATTTCCCAATTAATTTTACTGATCTCCTCACCATTATTAACTAGGTTATATACACCTGAGCACTTTGGTATTCTTGGGTTGTTTAACAGTATTGTACTATTATTTTCAGTTTTCCCTACTTTAAGATACTCCAATGCTATACAGATTGCTGGAGAAAGACGAGATGCTCTCTTAATTGGAAATATTTGTTTTAGCATATCTGTTGCATCAAGTTTAGTTTTGCTCGCACTTATTTTTTTCATTAAAGGTCTCCTGCTAAGATACTTTAATGCTGAGGTATTGGGGAATTATCTATATTTTCTTCCATTATATAATTTTCTTCTGGGATGTAATGATTTTTTAACGGTTTGGTTTAATAGAAATAGTAAATTTAAAATGCTTTCTTTATCAAGGATCATTACCGCATTTTTGAATGTATTCACATCAGTTTTATGGTATGTGTTTTTTGATCCTTCATTTGAAGGTTTGGTTTTAGGATTAATTATGGGGCAGGTAGTGGCTTTTTCTTTTTTGTTAATGATGAATGAATTTACCTTTATAAATATTTTTAAAGTATCAGGCAATGCTTTTGAACTTATAAAAAAATATAAAAAGTTTCCAATCTATTCCTTGCCTTCTGATTTAATCAGCGTTTTTGTAAGTCAGATGCCTGTTTTAATTCTTGCAGCGTATATGACTAAAGATGTTATCGGATATTATAATATGAGCCTCAGGATATTAGGTGTTCCTATTATTTTCATTGCGGGAGCGATAGCTGAAGTTTATAAGCAAAAGGCTTCGCAGGATTATAGGGAAACAGGAAACTTTAATTCAACTTTTTTGCAAACATTCCGGGCATTGTTTTTAATGTCTATTATTCCTTTTGTTTTGCTTGTTATATTTGCGCCTTCATTGTTTAGTTTAATCTTTGGAGAGCAATGGTATGAAGCAGGAGTTTTTGCCCGAATATTAGCAATAATGTTTTTTATGAAATTTATTGTAAGTCCCTTGAGTTATTCTTACTATATTGTTGAGAAGCAAAATGAGGACTTATGGGGACATATATATATGCTTTTGTCGAATTTGATAATATTTTCTTTAATAAAATATTATGATATTAAATTAGTGCTCTTTGTTTATGCTTTAAATTATTCTTTGATCTATGTATTTTATTTTTTCCGATCCTATTCATTTTCATTAAATAAAAAAGGTGTCTGATGTCTTTTAAGTTTAAAAAGTATCTAAAACGGAAGTATTTTAGAATCAGATACTTCTTTAGATTATTGAAGTTGTTATTGTTAGAATTTCTTGCTTTGTTTCCCTCTTTTAAATTTTTAAAGGAAACCAGAAATACACAAACTGCCATTAGTTTGGAAACGTGGTTTAGGCAAAAAATTCTTGGCTATAACCGTGAGCCTTATTGGCCGGTACATTTTACAAGTACGATAGTCGGCGACTGGCGTAATGTATATTGTGGAATAGAGACATGCCCTGGGTTTTCACCGGGTTGTTACATTCAGGCTATTGGTAAGATTTACATAGGCGACTATACGCAAATTGCTCCTAATGTAGGGATTATAAGTTCTAATCATGCTTTGAATGATAACAGAGGTCAGTTACCTGAAATTGTTAAAATTGGCAAATATTGCTGGGTTGGTATGGGATCGATGATTTTACCCGGGGTAGAATTAGGTGACTATACAGTGGTTGGAGCCGGTTCTGTTGTGACCAAGTCTTTCCCTGACGGATATTGTATAATTGCCGGAAATCCAGCCAAGGTAATAAAAGTATTAAATAAAGATGAATGTGTAACTCATAGGAGCAATATTGAATATAACGGATACATTGCCAGCAACAAGTTTGAAGATTTTCGTAAAAGGTACCTAAATGTTTAGAAGAATATGATTGTAATTGTAGATTATGGTTTAGGCAATCCCACTTCTATAAAAAATATGTTGCGCAAATGTGAGGCAAATGATGTGGTTATATCATCGTCTCTAGAGGATATAAATAATGCTTCCAAACTTATACTTCCAGGTGTTGGTAATTTTGATTATGGAATGCAAAGGTTAAAAGAGTATGCTTTGATAGAAACCTTAAATAAAAGAGTTTTGGATGAAAAAATACCTTTATTGGGTATATGCCTGGGTGCACAGCTCCTCACAAAACATAGCGAAGAAGGAAATGTGGAAGGCTTGGCATGGATTCCTGCCGAAACCAGAAAATTCCGTTTGTTGAACAATTTCAAAGTGCCACATATGGGTTGGAATGAGGTTTTTCCAACAAAGGGAAGCCGTCTTCTTGAAAATATGCCTGATGAAATGAGGTTTTATTTTGTACATTCCTATCACATTGTATGTGAGGATGCCAAAGATCAGTTACTAGAATCCGATTATGGATACAGATTTACTGCAGCTGTTGAAAAAGATAATATTGCAGGAGTTCAATTTCATCCTGAGAAGAGCCATAAATTCGGTATGAGGTTTTTGTATAATTTTGTAAAAAATTTTTAAAATGGGTAGGGTAAGGGTGATACCGGTTTTGTTGATTAAGAATGGTGGTTTATATAAAGGAGTGAAATTTAAAAACCATAAATATATAGGTGATCCTATTAATGCCGTTAAAATATTTAATGAAAAAGAAGTAGATGAACTTATGTTACTGGATATAAGTGCAACTCCGGGGAGTAAAGAGCCTGATTATAGGCTGATTTCAAACATTTCAGGAGAAGCTTTTATGCCAATCGGTTACGGGGGAGGATTAAATAGTATTAATCAGGTAAAAAGGGTCCTTTATGATGGAGTCGAAAAGGTTGTTCTGAATAGTAATGTTTTCGGTAACTATAAGCTTATTGAAGATATAGCTTCATCATCAGGAAGCCAAAGTATAGTAGTATCAATAGACATAAAGAAAAATTTATTTGGTAAGGCTGAGGTTTATAGTCATTGCGGTACAGTTAACACACATAAAGATCCGCTGGAATATGCAAAAGAGTTGGAAAATGCGGGGGTTGGAGAGTTAATAATTCAATCTGTTGATAAAGATGGCACATATTCCGGCTATGATCTTAAGTTATTAAAAAAAATATCTGAGAGCGTAAATATTCCCATAATCGCTAGTTGTGGTGCGGCAGGAATAGAAGATTTTCAGAAAGCAGTTATTGAAGGAGGGGCTTCCGCTGTTGCAGCAGGAAGTCTTTTTGTCTTTTTCAGTAATGCCAAAGGCGTGCTTATAAATTATCCTTCACAGGAAGAATTAAAGAAGAATTTAAGTGTTTAAATATTGAAGAAATGGAAAGACATTACCAGATGTGCGTTAAAACTGTGATGGATACAACAGATCCTGATATTACTTTTGATGAAAATGGTATTTGTAATTATTGGCACGAATTTTTTGAAAGACAGAATAAGATGCCTTCAGCAACTGAAATGTTAAAATACCATGAATCTGTTTTAGATAAGATTAAAAGAAAAGGAAAAAATAGTAAATATGATTGCATAATAGGATTAAGTGGAGGGGCTGATAGTAGTTATCTTGCTTATATAGCAAAGGAATGGGGATTGAGGCCATTATTGGTTCATTTTGACAGCGGGTTTAATTCAGAAGCCGCTGTTTCTAATATTGAAAATATTGTTAAGAGTCTTGACTGCGACTACTATGCCTATGTGATGGATTGGGAAGAGTTTAAGGATCTTCAACGATCATATTTTTATGCATCAGTGCTGGATCTTGAAATACCCAATGATCACATGATTTTTGCTGCCTTATATAAAATTGCAAGTGATAATAATATTAAATATGTTATTACCGGATTTAATAATGCAACAGAGTCAATTTTGCCTGAAAAATGGCGATATCTTGGGAAAATGGATT
>JBKBXU010000051.1:0-18153 GCA_046313675.1 Cytophagaceae bacterium | reverse complement strand
TCCTATAAATTTGTTATAATTACATCACCTGTTCAAAGTTATTTTTCAGGCCCTATCAAAGTATGTTTAGAAACTAAGTTTTCAAGAGCAGATGAGGGAGGCGTTGGATTTGCAAAGACTTCAGGAAATTATGGAAGAGCCCTCCTTCCCACTTATCTGGCGGAGAAGAAAGGATATCAACAAATTATATGGACAGATGCTCATCAACACCAATTTATAGAAGAAGCTGGAACTATGAATTTAATGTTTATAATAAATGGTATTCTAATTACTCCACCGTTAAGTAATTCAATACTTCCCGGTATTACCAGAGATAGTATTTTAAAAATTGCCAGGAAAAAAGGAATTAAAGTACAGGAACGTTTAATTTCTATAAAGGAATTATTTAATGCGTATAACGAAGGTTCATTAGAGGATGCCTTTGGCACAGGCACTGCCGCCAATCTTACCCATATATCACAAATAGACTTTGAAGATCAAAATTTACATTTACCCCCCATTAATAAAAGAATTATATCATCTGAGCTATTAAATACAATGGATAGTATAAAAAAAGGGTTAGTTGAAGATGAGTTTGGTTGGGTCTACAAGATCCAGCCAAATTGATGTAAAAATGGTTGAGAATAATAGGGATTATTTCCGCTATCCTATAATTATAGGGTAAAACATCACATGCAATAATTTGTTATTGTAAAAAAAAATAAAAATTTGTATAGATTTTATTGTATGAATTATCCAGATAATTATTATTTCACTAAAGAACATGAGTGGGTATACTACGATGGAGAGATTGCTGCTGTTGGTTTAACAGAATTAGCATATAAGGAAATGTCGGGTATTAAAAAAATAGAAATAAATTCTTTAGGTAAACATTAAAGGCAGATCAGGTATTTGGCAGAATTGAAGGTACTAAATATTTATGTAAATTAGTTATGCCTTTTGAAGGTACAGTTATTCAGGTCAATGACATATATACTAAAAAGATTGATATTATTGATGAAAACTTCGTTCACAATAATTGGATTATCAAAGATTAAACTTTCCAATATAGCCGATAAATCTAAACTGTATTCTTTAAATGGCTATAAATCATTCAAAACAAACTTCATTTAATTAAATATCTTCGTTCCTTAATTACCTGATAATTTCACTAAACCGGAACCTTATTTTTCGCTATAAGAGGGATCAAATGGCACAAAAATGTAAATATAAATCGCCCTTGCATAACGAAAAACTACTGGCATCACAGAAATTACCTGAATAGAATATAAAAAGCAAAAACTAAAAACGGACAATGGAAAATAAAACCCAAAAATAACGAAGTTGATTAGAAATAAAAACACATTCAATATGTAACTTATATACATTGCTCCATAATAAAAACCTGGCTCAGGCTCGAATCTTTGTTTACAAACCTCACACTTTTCCGGCATTAAAGAGAGATTTTGGTAATTATATGGGTTTGAATATAAAAAAAGTTTACCTCTCCGACATTTAGGGCAATTTAAATGAAATATTCCTGAAATGATATTTTGATTTTTTGATCCATTATCCATTAAATTAATACTTAATATTGTTAAGCCCCTATATTTTCTAATGTTTTAGAATATTTTCCTTCTAAAAGTTTTTTAGATACTTTTTCAAAGGCTTTAATCGTATAATTAACATCTTCAAGCGTGTGTTCTGCTGTAGGAATTATTCGTAACATCATGATATCTTTGGGGACAACCGGATATACAACTATTGAACAAAAGATATTAAAATTTTCTCTGAGATCTATTATCATTTGAGCTGCTTCAGCTTCTGTTCCGGAAAGAATAACCGGGGTAACAGGAGACTCAGTTTTTCCAATATTAAAACCTCGTTCTTTTAAACCACTCTGTAATGCGTTGACAATTTGCCATAGATTGGTTCTCAACAAATAATTGTTTCTCAATAACTCAAGTCTTTTTAGCAAACCTATTGTCATAGGCATGGGCAAGGTTTTTGCAAATATTTGAGATCGGGTATTATATCGTAAATATTCTATAACATTTCTTGTGCTGGAAACAAAAGCTCCAATACCTGCCATAGATTTTGCAAACGTTGAAAAGTAAATATCTACCTCATTTTGAATATTTAAATGCTCTGCTGTTCCTGCGCCTGTTGCCCCCATAACACCAAATCCATGAGCATCATCTATTAAAAGTCTGAATGTAAACTTATTTTTTAGCTCAACAATTTCCTTTAGTTTTCCTAAATCTCCTGCCATTCCAAATACACCTTCAGTAATTACTAATATTGCGCCATTGCTATTTTGGGTAATTTTAGTTGCTTTTTCTAATTGTCTGGCAAGACCATTTATATCATTATGTGCATAAACAAACCTCTGCCCCTGATGAAGTCTTACCCCGTCTACTATTGATGCATGTGATTCAGCATCGTAAATAACTATGTCATGTCTATTTAATAGAGCATCAATAATAGACATAATACCCTGATAGCCATAATTCATCAACATTGTTTCTTCTTTTCCGACAAAATCGGAAAGCTCTTTTTCTAATAATTCCATTTTATCAGAATTTCCAGACATCATCCTTGCTCCCATTGGATAAGCCAACCCAAAACTTTCAGCCCCTAAAGCATCCGCTTTTCTAATTTCCGGATGATTTGCTAATCCTAAATAATTATTTAAACTCCAAAGCAATACTTCTTTACCCCGAAATTTCATTTTAGTCCCTATTTCTCCTTCCAATTTGGGAAAAGTGAAATATCCATGAGCTACTTTTGAATGCTTACCTAAAGGCCCTGGATTCAGGCTGAGTTTTGCAAATAAGTCCATTGTATTTTGTTAAAAAAGGTTTTAGTTTTAGTATTTTAATAGGCTTACTTTGGGATGCCTTTTTCAAACTTTAAGAGTTTTTCTTTAAGTCTGTTTAGCAGCTCACTTATATCTTTTCTTTTAAGTCGAAATTCTTCTAATTCTGAGAATTTAATATTTCCTCTACACATATCTATTTCGAATTTTAAGCCTGTCAGATATATATTTAAGAATTGTACTTCTTCGAAAAAATTGTTGATAGGAATATTATGTTTACCTCCTAATATTGCAATTTCCTTAATTAAATTTTCAACCTCTTTAAGTTCTTCGTTTAAGGAAATATTCATTGTTAGGATTTTATTGGTGTACATTTAATTTTTCCCTGATTTCTTGACTGAACTCAGAGTGGTTGATGTTATCATTCAATACATTTATTACCATTATTTTTAATCTTTCTTTTTGATGATATTTAACAAGCATCTCCTGTTCAATTCCCATCTCGTTCTTTTTAATATCTCTAGTCACCTGACTTATCAAATTGTTTATTTGATTTAGCTCAGAATCTCCAATATTGAGCGCCTCCTTAAATTCAAACAGTACCTTAGAAAAATTTAATATCCAATAGTAAAAGGTTGAATCCTCTTTGGGAAATAATCCATCCATTCAAAGTCCTTTAAATTATTCCAAGATTTTTTCCATGCTCTACATTATATTGAGGATGGCTAATGATCTTTTCAACATACCTGTTAACAAATTTTAAAACATCTTGCTTTTTTTCGATTTTATCAGATTCCTGACTTTTACCATTCTGAATATCTTTTTTAACTGATCTAATTAACACATTCAAAGAAGAAATTTCTGAGGGTGTAATATCGAATTTCGTCCCAAAGCTTTCAAGGTTTGATGCAAAGTTTTTCAACCAATTGTGCAAATCATTTTCGTTTTTTGGTAAATATTCTTGGGCTAGGTTTTTCATAATTAATAAATTTAAATGTTAATTAATTAATGCTAAGTTAGCTCTTATAATATTTTAAAGCATTGATTAAAGTCAATGGGGACGTTGATTAATAACCCCAACACGAATTTAATAACCCCTAAGTTTTCATCGCATTTTTTTTGTTGATAAGTGGTTCTTAGACAATGAATTATGATTTTCTAAGCCCACAATATCAAAACTTCCTCCTTTACTATTATAATCTTCTCTAAATTTTGTAATAAAAGTCATAAATGAATGATCTATTATTTTAGCCTGTCTTAGATCAAAGAATATCTGTTGGTCATTAGGGATGTTATTTAAAATTTTCCTATAACAAACAATATTTGAAAAATTAGCTGATTCCTGGACATGTATAACTTTGCTATTTAGGCTTTCCGTAAATTTATACCTTGCTCTGAAAAAAGCCTTCCACCCTGAGCCGTTATATAGATGAATTAATAATTTTATTAATATTCCTGAAACAATACCTATAAGTAAGTCTTCTGCCAACGTGACTATAATAGTTATTATAAATACAATAAATTGGTCTTTTCCAATAGTATACATGTGAACAAATTGCTTGGGCGAGGCTAATCTATAGCCAGCAAAAATTAACATAGCTGCCAAAGCAGCATTAGGTATTAATTCTATAACTGGTATAATAAGCAGCATTGCAGCAAGCAGGAAAGCTCCATGAAAAAAATTAGACCATTTGGTTTTAGCTCCAAATTCTACATTGGCAGAACTTCTTACAACCTCAGAAATCATAGGCAAAGCACCCAAAATCCCAGCCAAAAAATTACCAATTCCGACAGCTACTAAATCTCCATTACCGTCTGATTCTCTTTGGTAGGGATCAAATTTATCAACAGCTTTTACCGTCAATAAAGACTCAAAACTGCTGACCAATAGAAACATAATCACATATTTCCAGAAAACAATGGTACTCAGGTGCGAAAAATCAAAATTAAATGACAAAGAACCCCAAAAATCACCTATTTCCACCAAAGAATACGCTGGTTCAGTATCCTTGAAATGCCAATAAAAAGAAAGAGGAATAGCCATTAGAAGTACAATCATAGGAGTTGGTATTCTTTTGATTATCCCTAATCCTATCTTAGGTAATCCGAACATTATCAAAAGTCCGATAAGTCCGACAATTGCAATATGCCAGTGAGCATGGGTAATAAATTGAGGTATATCCAATAGCAATTCTATTGGACTTTCTCCTGAATACATGGTTGGATTATCTCCCAAAAGAACAGGAATTTGTTTAGAAATAATTATAATACCTATTGCAGCAAGCATTCCATGAATTACTGAAGAAGGTAAAAATTCAGTCAAAGATCCGAATCTTAAAATCCCTAAGACAACCTGAATCAAGGCCATGATTATGATAGCAGCAGAAGCAATTTTCCAGCCTTGCTCCCCCCCTCCAAATGCAATAATGGAACCTGAACATATTGTAATCAAACCAGCAGCAGGCCCTTTTATAGTAAGCTCAGAAACCTTGAAAAAGCTAGTTATCAAACCTCCAATCATTGCTGATAAAACACCCATAGAAGCAGGAAACCCGCTTGCCTTTGCTACACCAAGGCTCAATGGCAAAGCAAGCAAAAAAACCATAAAACCAGAAAGTATATCAGATTTCCAGTATTTTTTAAGATTATTAAAACCAGTTACTTGTGTATATTTTATATTATTTTTCATAATTCAGGATTCAGTTTAAAATTCTCATTATAGTATAAACATAAAATGAAAAGCCAATAGTGACTAGTGTACAAATTCCGATAGCAATAGCCATTGGAATCGGTACAGCCTGAACCTGAAAATCTTGTTTGGCCTTGAAAAAAAAGCCAGCTTTAATTATTGGAAAAATATACATTATGTTTATAATACTGCCTATGAGAAGAAAAGCTGCTGCTGCATAATGCTTGGTGTGAATTTCCTCTAAGAGCATATGGTCTTTACTATAATAACCAGCAAGGAAAGGAAATCCTGAAATTGATAATCCAGCTATGGCAACTACAGCTACAATCCATCGGTGATGCGGTGCTATCTTTGCAATATCATGAGTTTTAACTGTCTTGTAAGCACTATTGAAAAAACCAGCGACAAAAAACAAACACATTTTAGCAAAAGAATGGGTCACTATATGTAAAATAGCCCCCATTAAAGAAGCTTTAGTACCTATTAAAATAGCGGTTATGATATACGAAAGCTGCCCAACAGTAGAATATGAAAAACGTTTTTTAAGATCGTCTGTTTTATAAGCTTTCCAGCCTGTATACAAGGCTGTAAAGCCACATAAATATGTGATCCAGCCTGTATGAAAAAAATTCATATTAAGCTTATACAGGTAATCAATTCCAAATACATAAACACCAATTTTTATTAAAGCAATGGTACCTGTTTGTACTGAAGCCACTGAATGGATCAATGCACTAACAGGAGCAGGTGTATCACTTACTTTGGGTAGCCAATAATGAAACGGGGCAACAGAGTTTTTGGAAAATCCCCAAATAAACATTAATAATATGATGGAAGAAAGAAATTCATTTTGACGGAAAAGCCCATAACTTTCTTCTCCTTCGCTGGAAAAATTTATAAGTCCGCAGCAGTTTAATAGTATTACAATAGCCGGAATAAGTAAAACCAGAGACGGAAGGAGTAAAGATTTTATATATATCTTACCTGTTTCATTGGAATCTTTGGTTCCCTTTAATGTCACAAGGGGATAAATTAATGGGATACTTAAAATATAGAAGAAGAAAAGAGTAATAATATTACCTGATAAACCATTAGCTGTCAAAACAGCCACTGTTACATTAAGGTAGGTGAAAAACTTTTCTGCTTTTTGTTGAAAGTTGTATTTTGAGTAAGCAGAGCTATAAATGATGGTGATAAACCAACATATTCCTATTAAAAATGTAAACAACCAGGAATATTTATCAAAAGAGAACACCAGTAAAGGAGTTAGCACTATCGGTTGTTCCGTAATCTCTGTACCAATTAATACGCTTACATATAAAGCTGAAAAACAAAGAGAAATAATGTAAAATAAGACCCGATGGTTTGCTTTAAAAGGCGTAATCAATGCCGAAAACAAGGGAAGTACAATTAAGACGACAACAGTTGTTTTAATATCAATTAACTGCATAATTTTATTATTTAATATGGACTAGATATTTATTAAAACCAGAGAGGTTATATATAATCTAATCGTTTAAATAATAAAAGTTCTATTGAAAAGATAAAGCGGGACAGACCTATTAAAATTGAGTTCTGATAAAATAAAATTCTTACTCGTTAAAAAGTTTATTGTAAGATTATAATCCAATCCTGAGGTGTGAATTAATTTTTTCCTTTTATAATCATCTTCTTGGTTTATTTCTTCCTCAATGTCTTTTTCACATTTCAAGAAAAGAATTTTGGATTCTTTATTAGTAGAAGAGTAATCAACGTTAAATTCTTGAAACTTGACCAATGGCCGTACTTCTATTACTTGAACTAAATTCGTTCTTATAAAATTTAAAGCCAATAAAACAAAGGCTAAGGATATAAATCGTAGCATTTTATTTCTTAAATGCATATAAACTTGATCATTTATAATTTCTCTACTATATAAATGCTAATATATTTATATTATAACATCATCACATTGACTAATGTCAACGAACTTGTTGATTTCAAGCTAATTTATCGCAACAATCAGATAATTAAGTTGATAATTTTAATTTCGTTATTTAAAATATTGGAAATTACCCTTCCTTTTCACATCCCATTTTTCACTATTTTATCTTTTAGAAATAACCATAAGTTAGGCATCTGCACACATCCCATAGCCCCTCTACCCTTCCCTGCAACCGAAGCTCTGGAATAAGTGCATCTGCTACATTGAATACATAACAGCCTACGGCAGTTATAAAAACAGCACGTCTTTAAGAAACCATTGTCTATGTTTTAGAAAATTCCCTATTTTGCAATATGAACATCCGGCTATCTCAAGATCAAAAGATTAAAATTCTGAACTCGGAAGACTTATACAAAGTCATGCAGCAGGTGTTGTTGCGTGAAAACAAGATAGACCGTAACAAGGAACACTTCTGGATAGTGTGCCTGGCCAATAACAACCAGATCCTGCTTATCGAGCTTATCAGCTTAGGTACGGTAAATAAAACGCTGGTGGAACCTATGGAGGTTTTCAGTTTTGCTTTGCAAAAGCGGGCTGTTAAAATCATCATGGTTCATAATCATCCAAGTGGTGAAATAGAACCTTCAATAGGTGATATTCAAATCACTGATAAGATGGTAGCTATCGGTAAATTTGTTAATGTTCCGGTAATAGATCATCTTATTATTACAGAAAAATACTTTTATAGCTTTATTGACTCTGGCTTACTTTCTAAAATTGAGAAGGAAAGCAAATATGACTTAACTTTTAGTAAGGTTGATTCTCTGAAAGAAGAGATAAAATCTATTGAAAGCAAAAAAGCCATTGAAATGGCAAAGAAGATGTTGGAGGATAAACTACAAATAGATGCAATTGAAAAATACACGGGTTTGACAAAAAAGCAAATAGAGAAATTAAAGACAAAAAATGGATCTTAAGTATCAGCAATATCAAAACCAATTTTCCGGTACTAAGAGGGAAAAAGCTTTAGAAAGAGCATGGAAGAATAGAGATTTTGAAATAGAGTTATATTGGAAGAGAGCTACGTATTTCTGGACATTTTTAGTTGCAACCTTTGCAGGTTACTTTGTAGTAATTAGCCGTCAGGAAGTTGTAGCGGTTTTTCCTCAGGCAGAATATATTGTTATTTGTTTAGGTCTAACTTTTTCTTTAGCATGGTATTTGGCCAATAAAGGTAGCAAAAAATGGCAAGAGAACTGGGAAAGGCACATAGATTTATTAGAACAAGAAGTAACAGGGAATTTATATAAAACGGTTCTTGATAAAACAGGTTATTCAGTTTCAGGAATCAATAAGTTAGTTAGTTTATTTATTGTAATTATTTGGATATTAATGGGAATAAGATTTCTAATTACTCAAAAAACTTATATAGGATCTTTAGAAAATATAGATTGGATTACTTCAATAGCTACAACAGTTACTATTATTTTTAGTATTCTTCTTTATAGAGAGAAAAAAGATGCCCCTAAGGAAAATAAATTTCCTGAGATTTCATTCAGTCTAAGAGAGTTCATTTATGTAGATCCAGTATCTAAGAAAATAAAAAAAACTCATAAGAATAATAAGAAAAAAAAATAGGGAGTTGCCTTCGGCCGGGCTATCCGCTACAATTACGAGTTCCCCTCTCCCAACCCTTGTCGTGATTTCCGCTTCTATCCCTAACTCTTTAAAGCCACCACAAGCATCTGCACACATCCCATAGCCGCACAAGGCTCAACACAAACCAAAGCTATGGCATAAGTGCATCTGCTCCTCCTTCAAAAAGCCCCCCTAAAAAACTAAATCTTTAGCAGCCCAACCCCGAAGCTATGCTTAACATAACGCACCCCATTATATAACAACTTTGTAAATGGTAATATAATCTGACGTTATATTAAATAGCTTTGGAACGATTGAGATTTGAAAGTTATTGTTAATTATGGTTTTTTTCTGTGAGGAGATTAACTACAACTTTAATCATGATGTCTTTATCATTTGGGTTGCTTTCAGCAATCATCAAAGTTAAAGCAACCAGAGCATTGTCGGATATTCTTTTGATTCCATCATCTTTGTAAAGAAGATTATTTCGCTCCAGAAACCATACAAAAAGAAAAGCTGCAATACGTTTATTACCATCAACAAAAGAATGATTCTTGACAACAAAATATAATAGATTGGCTGCTTTTTCTTCTGTTGAAGGATATAAATCTTTTCCATCAAATGTCTGATAAATGTTTTCCAGAGATCCTTTAAAGGAACTGTCTTTTTCTTTACCAAATAAGCCTGCAAATTGAGTTTGTTCTCCTAATTTAGCAACGGCCTTTTTGGCTTCTTCATAGTTTATCCTAAAAATGTCCTTTTTACCGCTTCTTGGTAACTCCAATCTCTGATGATCGTAATCGTCCAGTATTTCAAGTGCAAATGTATATTCGGCAATAACTCTTATGAGCCCTTCAGCTTCTCCATCTTTTAGCTGATAATTATTAATTACTTTTTCCTGTAACTGAACAACTTTTTTTAGCTGATCAAGCTGTTCCTGCTTTTCCTTTAGCCTTTTCTCATTTATTGCAAAGCCTTTAATCAGGTAATCTTTTAATATTTTATTGGCCCAGATACGAAATTGAGTACCTCTAAGGGATTTTACCCGATATCCTACTGATATGATAACATCAAGATTGTAATGTTCAACTTCTCTTTCGACTATTCTTTTCCCTTCCGTTCGAACTGTTCGTAATTTCCGAACAGTTGGTCCTTTCTCAAGTTCTCCTTCTTTATATATTTTACTTATATGTTCACTAATATTGGCTTTACTAGATTCAAATAATTCTACTAATTGAGCCTGCGTTAGCCATACTGTATCATCCTCCAGCCTAACTTCTAAACTAGCTCCTCCTTCAACAGCTTCATATATTATGACTTTATTTAATTTTTCCATTTTTTAATAAAGTAAGCCTTTGCCCTTCGTTTTGAACTGTTGCATATTTTGCAACAGTTGGGTCTTTATATAATTCTCCTTCTTTATATATATTAGAAATATGCCTGGAATTACCGACTTGTCCCTATCAAATAGCTCGGCAATCTGATTAAGAGAGAGCCAAATAGTTTCGTTAAGCAGCTTTACCTCAAGCTGAATGTCCCCGTCTTTTGATTGATAAATTGCAATTTCCAGATTATCCATAATTCAGGCATAAAAATATAAATTATAAACGAAGTTAAAAATAACCAGCGCAAGCATCTGCACACATCCCATAGCCACACAGGGCTTAGCTTAAACCAAAGCTATGGCATAAGTGCATCTGCCCCACCCGACAACCTACCCTGCCCGCTTCGCTCCCTGGCCCGTCGCTAAAAAGGTCCACCGGACCTTTTCTTAACGCTCCGTCCCCCGTAAAAAAACTTAATCTTTATCCAACCCTAAACCTAAGCTATCTTAACATAACGCAGTACATTATATAACAAACATAATAGGAATTGCGGCCAGACGCCTAAGCGGATGGTTAACATAATTGCAGTTATTTCTGCTTTAGCAAAATAACGACTGCAATTATGTTAAAGCAATTCCGACATGCAAAACGAAACAATAAAACTAAAACAAAATCATATATAACAAACATAATAGGAATTGCGGCCAGACGCGGTTAACACCTGTCTGTTCGGCAGACAGGTAAGATCAGTTGTTTACGCTTTAACTAAATAACATTAGATTTTATGTTAAAATAATTCCGGAAACCAAACACGAATATATTGTCTGAATCAGAATTAAGAGAGCTATAGAATTACCAAAATGGCTTGAATTTTTTGGTAGACAATTAACTCTCCGTGTCATTCTGAGGTACGGATAATCTGCAGGTTAATTAGCCGAATTTTGAGAATATTCCTAAGGACAATCCGGCCAAACTTCAAATATTTAAATGTCGAGCCTTAGGAAAGATGTCTGAACCAGGATTCACAGAATTTAAGAATTTCCAGAATGCTTGATCGAATACTACATTCAGTCTGAAGGCCTCTCACTTGTCATCCTTTTAAGCACGAAGCTATGGTCGAAGAATAAGCTGAAATACTAAGCTGATAGAAAAAACTGAATAAAAGGTACCTTTAACCCCTATTGATGGTATTCTTCAATTCCGCTATTTAACATAATGTCAAAGAACTATAATATTATTATCAGACCAATACTAACAAAAACAATGCTGATCACCAACAAGAAATGCATGTTATGGACTATTCCATTTTCTAATACGCTTTCTTCAGGTTTTAAAGGATTGTAATAAACATTAACTTCCTGATTTATATAATATCGTTTCTGATAATCTATGAGGTCAAAATCAAAGGTTCCATAAAAAATCCTATCAGACTTATATGTTTTATCATTAATCACGAAACTATAATTGATTGAATATTCGTAACCTCCAGCCTCAGGATCTGCGTTTTTCTGTTTCTTGCTTTGAATAATGCGTCCTGTGGTTTTAGACCAATTGTAGGATTGATAGCCTTTAATCATAAAAAAAGAGTAACGGTAGATTATAAAAATCCCACAAGCCAGAAAAGCCAGAGCAAAAATGGAGGAAAGCATATTTTGAAGCACTCTTACAAATGAATCATTTTTTGCTAATATAATTAAATATAAATAAATCCTCTTCCTCTCCCCTCCCACCGCAATCTGGCAAATCCGATGTTTCGCAATTCCTTGGTACAGCCTGTCCCAATTATTATAGGGAGTTACCAGGGGGGTATTTTAATTTATCTCGTTATGTTCACTTGTGCTTCCCTACAGGCTGGCTCCTCGCTAAATTCTTCCACAGGAAGAATTTTTAACGCTCGGCCCTGTTACAGGCTTGGCAGCTGGTGGCTGTTCGGTGGCTTTACTACTCGTTGTTCCTTTGGCATTCGTCGTTCAGTTCTTGGTGGCGTTACAGAGTACTCGCTACAGGTACTCCGGCTTTAGGTATGTTTTTCAGAGCTCCCGTTTTAGGGGGCTTTTTTTGTTAATGGTCAATCAAACAATTGGGATACTTTATTTTCAATTAAGGCTAATTCCTTTTTATTCTTTTCTGTTGATGGAGCATAGTTAAATGATGCTATTAAAATTTGACTCTTAAACCAAAAAAATAAAACCGTAATCAAAACCAAGCTATAGTGGCAAATTATTAAAATAACGGTAAGAGGAAGAAATAATGTGTAGCGAAAATTTAGTTGCAAAAGATTATCCTGAATAAAACTATGGTTTAACAATCCTACTGCCTTAGCAAATGATGCAACCCCAAAACCGCTCATGATATTAAAAGAAATTAAAATTAAATCTCTTAATGTACCTTCTAGTTTAGTAATAAAGAAGGATGGTTCAAAATCTTGAATTGGCAACAGAAAACTTGTTAATATAAATTTTATTTTATTCTGTAGGCTCTGTCCTATCAATAATCCAATGATTAAAAGGTTAAAGAATACAAGATTTTTATCGGGAAAATCAAAAATTTGAACAATAACATTCCCCAAAATCATTACAGCTATAGGAACACATATATTGTTTATAAAAAAACTAATGCAATTTTTCATAATCCATTCTTTTATTGAGATTTATTCTTTGTCTTTTAGGGTTATTTATCCATTCATATTGTCAATTTCTTCTCCTGCTTTGCAATTCTCTGCAGTAACAATTCATTGTAAAAATCCACAGAAATGAAATTTAGGTTTTTAAAAAAATCCGCCAACTCGACTTTTGATAGATTCTCCATTGTCTTGTGATAAAAGCCATACAAATCATCCCGATCTGCTTCATCAAAGTCCATCAACTTTAAAATAACAGTACCGAGATCAGCATAAAAATCTCCTGCTTCTGCGCCTGCATTCATCAGGCCAGTTATAAGTTTATACGTTCGCATTTCTGCTTTGATAAGTGACAAAATCAACTCTTTTTGGGTCAGGTTGGCATTGTGTGATAAGGTGTTCATTGCTGATACATTAAAATTTTAAACATAAACAATATTAATATATACAAACGAAATAACCAACACCACACAAATTTGAATATTTCTACAATGAAATTATTTTTATTTTAAATACTTTTACTATATTTACAAAGTTAAATTGTAACGCTCTACAAAAACAATGAACGTATTAGGAGAAATAAGTAAAATACAGTTTGGACTATATGATAAACCTGGTGATGCTGGAAATACAGCCTATCTTCAGGCAAAACATTTTGATGAATATGGCAGGAAAATTCTTCCTATCGATACCTTTCTTAATATAGACACAAAAAACGAAGGGCATTTATTAAATGAAGGTGATATTATATTGGCTGGAAAAGGATTTAGAAATTTTGCCTGGACTTATAGAGACAATATGGGGCCTGCCATAGCCTCTTCCATGTTTTTTGTCATAAAGCCTTATATAAATGTAGTATTACCTGAATTCCTTACCACCTTATTTAATTCGACACAAACACAAGCTTATTTTCAGACTTTAGGGGCAGGTAGTTCAATACCCTCTATTAGAAAATCTGAACTAGAGGCTTTACCTATTAACCTGCCCTCTCTTGAGGTGCAGTATAAAATCGTGAAAATTAAAGAGCTTCATGATATTGATATTGCGCTTACAAATAAGATAATAGAAGAAAAAAATAAACGATTTAATTCAATTGTTAATGCATTAATTTTTAATTATTAATGAGCAGAGAAAATATTATTAAAGAAAAAAGCTTTCAATTTGCCATTAGAATTATAAAGCTTTACCAATTTTTAAATGCAGAAAAGAAAGAAGGTATCTTATCTAAACAGCTTCTAAGGTGTGGGACAGCTATTGGAGCTATGGTAAGAGAAGCGGAGCACTCAGAAAGCAAAATGGATTTTATACATAAATTGGCCATAGGGCAAAAAGAAGCTAATGAAGTGTTATATTGGCTTGAGCTTTTATATCAAACTTCCTATTTAAGTAAAGAACAATACGAAAGCATTAATAATGATGCGGTCGAAGTTATAAAACTGCTAACTTCAATATTAAAAACAACGAAAGCGAAATTAACCATTAACAAATAACAATTGATAATTTATGAATCAATCTGAAATAAATAACATAGTCTGGAAAGCATGTGACACTTTCAGAGGTGTAATAGATCCGTCACAGTATAAGGATTATATACTCACCATGCTTTTTGTAAAATATGTTTCAGATGTTTGGAATGACAAAAGGAGAATATATGCGGAAAAATATAATAACGATGCTGTAAGAATAGATAGAGCTTTACGAAATGAACGCTTTCATGTGCCTGAAAACTGCACATTTGATTACTTGTTTGAGAAGCGTAACGAGTCCAATCTTGGGGAGCTGATTAATATTGCTTTAGAACATCTGGAAGATGCAAACCGCAGTAAACTGGAACGTGTATTCAGAAATATTGACTTTAATTCAGAAGCCAACCTGGGACAAACGAAGGATCGTAACCGCAGGTTAAAAAACCTTCTTGTTGATTTTTCCCATCTGGACTTACAACCCTCCCACCTTGAAGGAAACGATATTATTGGTGATGCTTATGAGTATTTGATAGAACGTTTTGCCAGTGATGCAGGAAAAAAGGCAGGTGAATTTTATACCCCTGCAGGGGTTTCTACCTTATTAGCCAAACTGGTAGACCCACAGCCGGGAAACAGAATCTGTGACCCTTCTTGTGGCTCAGGTTCTTTGCTTATAAAGACTGCAAAAGAAGTTGGGAGCAATAATTTCTCAGTTTACGGACAAGAAATCAACGGAAGCACGTGGGCATTGGCAAGAATGAACATGTTCCTTCATGAAATGGACAATGCTTCTATTGAATGGGGAGACACGCTTAACAATCCTAAACTTTTAGAAGGCGATAGCCTCATGAAGTTCCATGTTGTTGTAGCCAATCCTCCATTCAGTTTGGATAAATGGGGCGCAGAAAATGCCATAGCGGATCAGTTTAACCGTTTCCATCGGGGTGTGCCTCCTAAAAGCAAAGGAGATTATGCTTTCATCACCCACATGATTGAAACATCTTATGAAGATGTGGGAAAAGTTGGTGTTATCCTCCCCCATGGTGCTTTGTTCAGAGGAAGCAGCGAAGGAAAAATCAGACAGCAACTCATTGACGAAAATCTTTTGGAAGCTGTTATCGGGCTACCTTCCAATCTTTTCTTTGGCACAGGTATTCCTGCTTGCATCATGATTTTTAACCGTGCTAAAGGTACTAATAAAGATGTGTTATTTATTGATTCCAACAAGGGTTATGAATCCGGCAAAAACCAGAACAGGCTTAGAGAAACTGACATAGAGAAGATTGTTAGCACGTATAAGGCTTTTAGGAATGCTCAACCTTTGACAACAGATGAAGGATTTGTACTGGAAGATAAGTATGCTTACAGGGCAACACTTAAGGAGATTAAGGATAATGAATACAACCTCAACATTCCCCGTTATGTGGACACTTTTGTGGAGGAAGAGCCTGTAGATATAGCTGCCACACAACAGAATATCTTAAAACTGAAGGGTGAACTGGCTGAGGTAGAAAAGCAGATGGAGGATTATTTAAAGGAGTTGGGATTCTAAAAATTGTCAGAATCACGGATTATAAAGATTAAAGGAGGACACAGATTATTAGGTTATACTGAAATGCAGGTTTTAAAACATAAAGATATTACCGAAAAAATTATTGGGGCAGCTTATGATGTTCATTCCTTTTTGGGTAATGGGTTCCAGGAAGTCATTTATCAACGGGCATTTGCTTGGGAAATGAGCCAGAGAAACCTAAACTTTAACCGTGAAATAGAACAAGATATTTTTTTACAAAAATTTACCAGAACCTATTGGTACACGCAGGGCAGATTTTGTAGTAGAAGGAAAAGTACTAGTAGAACTGAAAGCCACCATTCAATTAGAAGATGTGCATTGGGCACAGGCTTTAAATTATCTGAAGGCGTATAAACTTGAAGTTGGACTTCTGATTAATTTTGGCAGCAAATCATTAACATTTAAAAGGTTGGTATTATGAAGGATTATTTAACATACTTCAAATCTGTGGAATTTGTGTCATCCGAAAAATCCGTGATTCAGACAATATGAAAGCTTCTGATATCATATTATACTCCGACTCCCAAGGCCACATTCGTGTAGAAGTTTACTATGAGAATGAAACCTTCTGGCTTTCTCAGAAAAGGATGTCAGAATTATTTGCAGTTGAGGTTAACACCATAAATTATCATTTAAAAGAAATTTTTAAGAGTGGTGAATTACAGCAGGATCCAACTATTCGAAAATTTCGAATAGTTCAAACTGAAGGCTCTCGTGAAGTAAGTCGTGAGGTGGAGTTCTACAACCTTGATGCTGTTATAGCGGTAGGTTACAGAGTAAATAGCTATCAAGCAACTCAATTTAGAATTTGGGCTACCCAAACGCTGAAAGAGTATATCATTAAAGGTTTTGTTCTGGACGACGAAAGGCTGAAGCAGGGACAAAGGTTTGGCAAGGATTATTTTGATGAGTTACTGGAGCGTATTCGGGAGATACGTGCCAGTGAAAGAAGGTTTTACCAGAAAATTACTGATATATACTCCCAGTGCAGCATTGACTATGATGCTAATGCCGAAATTACCAGAACTTTTTATAAAACGGTTCAGAATAAACTTCATTGGGCCATAACAGGCAACACAGCGGCAGAAATCATTGCAGGGCGTGCAGATGCATCCAGGCCAAATATGGGACTTACCACCTGGAAACAAGCACCGGAAGGCAAAATTCTAAAATCTGATGTGAGCGTAGCCAAAAACTACCTCTCAGAAAAAGAGATAAGTGAGCTAAACCGGATTGTGACCATGTATCTCGACTATGCCGAAAATCAGGCTGCACGACAAATACCCATGAAAATGACCGACTGGATTACCAAACTGGATGCTTTCCTGCAATTTAATGAATATGAAGTATTAAAAGATGCCGGTAAAATATCTCATGAGGTAGCAAAAAAGCTGGCAGAAAAGACCTTTGAAAACTACCGTGTAATTCAGGACAAGAATTATGAAAGTGATTTTGACAGGGAAGTGAAAAAACTGAAGAAGAAAAAGGAATAGACATGGAAGCAGTGGAACAGAAAACAAAAAAACAAAATATTCTCCCAGGCTATAAAATGACTCCTGTTGGGATTATTCCAGAGGATTGGAGTTTTTCAGAACTAGCCAACCTAGGAAGTACATTTACAGGATTATCAGGAAAAGATAAAGATGATTTTGGGAAAGGAAAACCATATATCCCTTATAAAAATATATTCCAAAATAGTAGAATTGACCTTGCCTTTTTGGAATTAGTAAATATATCAGAATCTGAAAAACAAAATTGTGTAAAATACGGAGATATATTTTTTACTACCTCATCAGAATCCCCAGAAGAATTAGGAATGTCTTCTGTACTGCTTGATGAAGTTAATGACTTATATCTCAATAGTTTTTGTTTTGGCATAAGATTAAAAACCTTTGATGTGTTTAGCCCTCTATTTGCGCGATTTTTATTTAGAGGAGAGTATATTAGAAAAAATATCATCTGTCTAGCTCAAGGTTCAACTCGGTTTAATCTCTCAAAATCTGAATTGTTAAAAGTTTTAATTCCCCTTCCTCCCCTTCCCGAGCAACAAAAAATCGCCGACATTCTTAGCACCTGGGACAAAGACATTGAAAATATACAAGGGATAATTGACAATTTAAA
>JBKBXU010000050.1:0-18176 GCA_046313675.1 Cytophagaceae bacterium | reverse complement strand
GTTCAAGCTCCAGGCCACTTTTCTTTTCCGTGGCAGAAGGTTCTTTTTCAGGGGCAGCTATCGGCCGACTCATATCGTCCTTCTGCTCACCCATATTTTTCAGAATCCACTCCTCATCATCATCTTCCTCCCCTTCTTGATCCTCATCCAGCTCATCTTCAATGGTATAATCTTCAGCTTCCTGACGTAAGAGTTCGTCCAAGACATCATCGGTTTCTGTTCCCGGCACAGGCACTACACCCTCATCGGCAAGTACATTCTCTTCATTCTTTCTGAATAAAGAGGTTATGTTAAAATAGTAAATATTAAAAACCAGTAAAATAAATAACAAGAGCAAAGGAGTTCCCACGCCTATAAGGTCATTCAACCAAACGGCGGTTTCATAGCCTATACCTCCGCTCAACATACTAAGATCAAACTCTGTGTCTGCGGTGAGTACGACATACCCTAAAGAGGGACTTGTCCACAGAACAAAAAACAGACAAACCGTGAATATTTTATAAAGAGGAAAGTTTGCATTTTTGACTAGAATCGTAAGGCCTAACAGAAAAAGGATTGGTAAAAAAGCAAAAGAAGCAATCCCAAACCATTTATAAATAAAGTAATATGAAAGGTAAGCACCACTTATCCCTAACCAGTTTTGAATTTCAGCACCCGCCTGACGCATTTCAGTATTATACAATGCCTCAACTATACTTTGATCATTTTTACCGGAAAACATAAAAGAGGTAAAGGCCAGAAGCAGGAAAAACGCTGAAACAATAAGAAAAAAAGCTACGGCAAGATGAAGCCTTTTATCCTTAAAAAAAACAGGTAGGGAAAATTTAAGAGAGCGCTTTGGCCCTTTTTTTTCCTTGCCTTTATCCTGAATTTTGTTCTTTACGGGTTGTTTATATGTATTTTCTGCCATTACCTTCCTATGAAAACACTAATTTAATAAATTAAGAAGACATTAATGCTTTATTAATATTTTTTACCAATGCAGGCCCTTCATAAATAAATCCTGTGTAAATCTGCACTAAAACAGCACCTGCTTCCAACTTTTCAATGGCATCTTCAGGAGAATGAATCCCTCCAACACCAATTACAGGTATCCTGGTTCGGCTTGTAAGGTATTTAATGACTTCTGTTGACCGATTGGTAAGTGGCTTGCCGCTTAAGCCTCCCATCCCTATTTGCTCCAGAGTTGATTTTTCCACACACAGATTACCTCTGTCAATGGTCGTATTAGTGGCAATTAATCCTGAAAGGTTTAATTCAGTCGCTATGGCAATAATATCATCAAGCTGCTCATTGGTCAGATCCGGCGCTATTTTCAGAAGAATGGGCTTAGGTACATCTTTGAGTAAATTTCTGTCAATAATGGCTTTTAAAAGCTTTTTAAGCGGTTCCTTATCTTGAAGTTCCCTCAATCCAGGGGTATTTGGAGAGCTTACATTGGCAACAAAGTAGTCAACGTACGGATAAAGAACATCAAAGCATTTTTCATAATCGGAAGCTGCCTCTTCGTTAGGTGTAAGCTTATTCTTTCCTATATTTCCTCCAACAATAATATTGGAGTTTCTATTTTTAAGCCTCTCAGCCGCTTCATAAACACCGCCATTGTTAAATCCCATGCGATTTATTAAGGCTTCATCTTCTGGTATTCTAAATAACCTTGGCTTATCATTACCTGGCTGCCCTTTGGGTGTAAGGGTTCCTATTTCTATAAACCCAAAACCAAAAGCTTCCAGAGCATCAATGTGCTTTGCATCTTTATCAAAACCGGCAGCAAGTCCTACAGGATTTTTAAACGTTAACCCAAAAACCGTCTTTTCAAGAGAGGGTGATGTAACACTATAATTTGCTTTAACAATGGATTTGATAAACGGAAGCTTAAAAGCAAAACCTAATATTGAAAAAGTTATATGATGAGCCCTCTCAGGGCTTAGACAAAACAGTAAAGGTTTTAGAAGAAATTTATACAAAATAGCAGTAGTTTAAGTATACAAATATAAGTTTACTTGGCAAATTTAAAAACTATTTACTCAGTTCCGGAATTCAAATATATTTTCACCTATAAACCCCTGAATCATAAATCAATTTCAATAATCCTGAAAAAATATAAAAACCTGGCTATATAAAACGTCGTATTGGGAGGAAAGGCATTTATATGAAGAAATTTATATTAATTATACATTTACAAATATTTTTTAGCCTGTCATCCTGTTTATATGCTCAAAAAACCCTGGTAGAAAAAGATTCTGTTCTGGACTTTCTTATTGACAAGGTAAAATTAAATGCGCCTGATTTATTAGAAAATGATCTCTCCAATGTAAAATTTCAAAGCAGAACCTATTTGGGTCATATAATTAGTCCTGACTCTGTCGTCATCTTCCGATTGGTCCTTTCCGAAATATACCTGAAAAATGGTGCAAAATCCGGGAAACTTTTAGTATTTGGCCCTGATGAATTTCTTGGGTTTTATGAGATGAACCTAAACTACTCCAAAAAAGTAATGAACCACAAGTTTCTAGTGTTTGATATCCCAAGGGAAAACAATAAAATATTTAAACGGAGAGTCTATTTATCAGAGGGCTTACCTAATACATTTGAGGTGGAAGGACATCATTTACAGTTCATCAGACACACGCCCTTTCTTTCGGAAGAATAGTCTAACTTCTGGGGTGAAACTCAGTAATAACCTGTTTTAGGTAATCCCTGTCTATATGTGTGTATACTTCTGTGGTAGTAATTGATTCATGCCCAAGCATCTCCTGTACTGCTCTAAGATCAGCACCGCCTTCCAATAAATGCGTGGCAAAAGAATGTCTGAACGTGTGGGGACTTATATTTTTATTTAATCCAATTTGCTTTACAAGGTTCTTAATAATGGTAAAAACCATCACCCTGGTCAGTTTAGCCCCTCTTCTATTAAGAAAGACATAGTTTTCGAATCCTTTTTGTATTTTCACATGAACCCTTACCTCATTCAGGTAAATGTTCATGTATTTTAAAGCTTCCCGTCCAATAGGCACAAGTCGCTCCTTATTGCCTTTACCAAGAATTTTCAGAAACCCTATTTCCGTAAAAACGTTTCCCCTTTTCAGATCCACAAGTTCGCTTACCCTAAGGCCGGAGCTATACAGAACCTCCAGCATTGCCCGATTTCTCTGACCTTCCGGAGTAGAAAGGTCTATGGCATTAAACAGAGCTTCTATTTCATGAATATCAAGAATATCAGGAAGTTTTCTCCCTAATTTAGGCCCCTCAACAAGGGCTGAAGGGTCACTTTGTATAATTTCTTCAATGACAAGAAACCCATAAAAAGACTTTATGCCGGACAGCATACGTGCCTGGGAATAGGCTGTAAGACCCAATTCGTTAAGATATTCTAAAAAATCACAAATATGTTCTCTTGAAACGTGATGTGGTAAAAGGGGTTTATTGGAGATTTCTAAAAACTGTCTTAGCTTTACAACATCATGAACATAGGCGTCTATAGAATTAGGAGACAGAGAACGTTCTAATTTTAAATACCCTTTAAACTGTAATATCAATACATCCCAGTTCATGATAGCGATTTAATTAAATAAGAAGTAAAAAATGAAAATCCTCATATTAAACGGACCTAATTTAAATTTACTTGGCAAAAGAGAAACAAGTATTTATGGCTCAAACTCTTTTGAAGGGTTTTTTAACGAATTAAAGGAAAAAAATCCAGAAATAAAAATGGAATATTTCCAATCGAACATTGAAGGCGAACTTGTGTCAAAGCTTCATGAAACCGGGTTTAGTTATGACGGGATTATATTCAATGCAGGAGCATATACACACACATCTGTTGCCCTTACCGATGCTATAGCCGGAATAACCACCCCTGTTATAGAGGTTCATATTTCCAATGTATATTCCAGGGAAGATTTCAGACATAAAAGTTTGATAAGCAAGAACTGCCGCGGTATCATAACAGGATTTGGTTTGGACAGTTATTCTTTGGCATTACATTATCTGGTAAATCTTCACAAATGATTTCATTTTACCCGGGCCCCTCAAAACTGAACGAAAACACAAAAGCTCATTTAATTGAGGCTGTGGATTCTGGAATTCTTAGCATGAATCACAGAAGTCCAGACTTTATTGAATTATCAAAAACTACGGCCTCCCTCCTGAGGGAAAAATTATCTATTCCAAAGGATTACAATATACTTTTCATTTCCTCGGCTACCGAAGCATGGGAAATCATTGCTCAGTCCCTGATTAAAAACCATTCACTTCATATTTTCAATGGAGCCTTCGGAGAAAAATGGATGGATTATACCCAAAAGTTAATTTCAGATGTGCAATGCTACCGCTACAGCATACATAGTAAAATACAAATTGAAGCTCTGGCAATTTCTCCTAAATGTAAAGTAATCTGCCTTACTCAAAATGAAACTTCCAATGGAACCCAGATATGCAACGGTGTTCTGGAGAAAATTCAAAAATTATATCCGGAAAAACTGATTGCTGTGGACGCAACGTCATCTATGGGTGGGGTAGCACTCGATTTTGCTCAGGCAGATATATGGTTCGCCTCAGTTCAAAAGTGCTTTGGCCTACCTTCGGGATTAGGTATATTGATTTATTCGCCTAAAGTAGTGGAAAAAGCCAACTTAATAGCTGAACGAAGCCATTACAACAGTTTTTTGTCACTGGTAGATCGTATGAAAGATTTTCAGACTACCCATACGCCAAACATTCTTAATATTTTTCTCCTCAGGAAAATATTGGAAGAACGTCCCTCAATAGAAATAATTGATAAGCAGATCAGCAAAAGGGCCGATCAATGGTATGGTTTCTTAAAAGAAATAAGTGCTGAAACGTTGATTACCAATCCGGAATGCCGCTCCAAAACAGTCATTACCCTTCAGGGAAATGAGAATTTTATTGATGCCATTAAGAAAGAAGCTTTGCATTCAGGATTTGTTATGGGCAATGGCTACGGAAGATGGGCTAAAAGCACGTTTCGTATAGCAAATTTCCCAGCCTATACTTCCGAGGATATAGAAAAACTTCAGAAGTTCCTTCTCAACTATTATTCTTCTAATAGCTAAACCATTTGCAACACTAATCCTTTAAATTTGGGATTTTTATTTCAAAAATACTACCCTGACCTACTTTACTTTTAAATTTTATAGTACCGTTTAATTTATCCAGGGATGATTTTACGATATACAATCCTAGCCCTGTACCTTCCGAACCTGGATTTACTTTGTAAAACATTTCAAATACCTTTTCCTGAAGATCTTTATCCACGCCAATACCGTTATCTTTAAACGACAGACAAACTTCTTTTGCTGTTACTCTTCCTGAAATTTTAAGATAGGATTCTGTTTTTTTATCATCCATATATTTCAGTGGATTTTCAATCAAATTTTGGATAATAGACTGAAACAGGGATTTATCTGAAAAAAACGCTTGATTTTGCCTGACATCCACTTCAATTTTCAATTTATCAAAACCCGGAAAGTTGCTGAATATGTTTATGCTCTCATTTATTACTTCCAGCACGTCAATTTGAGAAGTGTTCAACTTAGTTTGCTTTATCTTACTTATTTGAAGTAAATTCTGCAACAAATCGTCCAGTTTTAAGGTGCTTTTTAAAATATGGTCAAAATAGTTACGTGCTTCGGGGTCTTTAATATCCTTTTGTCCAACCTGAGTCAAACCAATTATGGATTTCAATGGCCCTTTAATATCGTGGGAGGCTTTATAAACAAAGGCATCAAGCTGTTCATTGCTTTGTTTTAAAGCCCTTGTTCTTTCTGTCACTTCTGCTTCAAGTTTACGGTTATGCCTGGAAATGGTATAGGTTCGCCACTTGATCACTCCCACCACAGAACCCAGAAAAAGTATAGCCATTATACCTGAAAACCACCATGTTTGCCACCAGGGGGAAATAATGGTAAGTGAAACACTGGCATATTCTTCATTCCATATCCCATCATTATTAGAAGCCTTTACTTTAAAAATGTAATTGCCTGGATCAATATTCGTATATGAAACACTGTTTCTATTGCCTGAATATATCCAGGTTTTATCAAACCCTTCTAACATATAGGCATACATATTCTTTTGTGAAGTATTAAAATTTAAAGCCGCAAATTCAAAATCAAATGCATTCTCTGAGTGTTTTAAAACAACGTTTTCTTTAAGGTAAAATGAATGCAGGTAATCTGATTGATGTTTAGAAGCAACTGAAAACTTAGTTAGTACAATTGGCGGAACAGATACATTATTCCTAATCAAAGCAGGATCAATGCTGATATATCCATTGGAAACCCCAAACCACAGGCGTCCTTCATCATCTTTGTATTTTGCGTTTTTATAAAAAGAACTGGAAGGAACCCCGTCTTGCAAGGTATACTTTTCAATATTCTGATCTATGATGGAATATTTACTTATTCCGTTGGAAGTTGCAAGCCATAAGTTATTATGATTGTCTGCAATTATACTTTTTACATTATTATGAGACAAGCCTTCATCCAATCCAAAAAAACTATATTCAAACGTTTCTGAATTGAACCTGATAAATCCTGCACCTGAGGTACCCAAATATAAATAATCATCAACCTCACAAATATCCTGGATAAAATTCGATTCTGCCTCAGAAAACTTGGAGGAGGTAAAATTAAAGTTCCTGAAGTTATCTTCTTCCGGCATGTATAAGGAAAGGCCGTTAAATGTGGCACACCATAGCCTACCTTTTTTATCCAAATGAAAGCTCTCTATCCAACTTGAAGGCAGTGAACCCGAATCTTCGGCATCCACATTGTACGATTTAAATTCCCTTGAGGCAGTGTGAAAAACGGAAGCTCCTACTCCAAACCCACCAATCCATAAGTTCCCACTCCTATCTAATTGAATAGCTTTGAGATTATTACTTTTAATTACATTATCCTGGCCAGGCCCATGAGAAAAAGTCTTTATCCCATTCACCCCGAATTTAAACTTCTTCAACCCTCCTCCATAGGTCGTCATCCATAAAAACCCGAAAGAATCTTCAAATATGGCTATCAAAGGCAAGTCCGACAAATTTCCTTGTCCTTTCACAGGTTCATAAGGAACAGGATATTTTTCCCCATGCTTGATTACATACAAGCCTCCTCCATCCGTTGTAATCCATAGGTTATTCTGTGAATCCTTATAAAAATACGTAACGATACCCTTTGCTATTCCTTTACCGAGGCTATTGTTTTTATAAAAAGCAAACAGGTTAGTGGTTGAATTTGAATAATACAAACCATTCATAAATGCACCAGCCCAAATATTCTTTTTACTATCAACAAAAACAGATGTCAGATTTTTACTTGGCAATTGAGCCTCATCTGTATCCGTATAGTGATAAAATTCTTGTTTTCCTACATCAAATACATCTATTCCGGCACCATCCAATGCCAAAACAAATCGTGAAGAGTCAAGTCGATAAATCGATTCGACAACGTTTCCGTTGATACTATTAGGTAACTTAGGGTCATGATTATATTGCAGAAAATCTCCTCCGGCTGTCAAAATCTTCAAACCATTGCTGGTTCCAAGTAACAAGCTTCCGTCCCTATCCTTAAACACTCTTTTTACCTGATATCCCCAACCAAAGCTTTGCCTGCGATCCTCAAATTTTTCCTGTTTTGGATCAAAGGTTAGCAAACCATCCCTGGTTCCGATATACAGCAGCCCATCGTGCCGATATTTGATTCCTAATAAAAAAACCGGCCCCTCTGCACTTCTATAAGTAAAGTGTTTGGCTTCCTGATGGATATTATAGATTTTAAATAAGCCCTGATTTTCAGTCGTCACCCAAATATTCCCTTCATTGTCTTCACAAACATCTTCCACATCGCCTTTGATAGTGGACAGGCAAGCATAATCCTTTGATTTATAATTATAAAACTTCCTAAAAACTGGATCATATAAATTAAGGCCATTGCGGGTTCCCATCCAGATTCTGTTTTGGCTGTCAATGAAAAAGCATTTCATGCTTTCTCCTGATACTGAATAGGGCTGGCTGGTAAGGGCATTGAATGAAAGAAGTTTATGGCCATCATACCTAAAAAGTCCTTCGTCAGAGCCTATCCAAAGAAAACCAATACTATCCTCAGAAATAAATCGAATGGAATTCTCAGAAACGGCCTTATGAGTGAACTCCTGAAAAACCAAAAATGGCTTTTGAGCAAAGAGTCCAATCGGGAAAGCCAAAAACAACAGATAAAATAGTATCCTCATATCTTCAACACTATAACGAATATACTTGTATATTTACGCATTCCCTTGGTTAAAGATTATATATTCCTGAAAAATTCATACATCTGTGAGAAAAAGTAGGTTATTTATACCTTTTATCGTATTTGCCTTTTACCTTATATGTCTTGCCACCTTAACGTTGGTATATTATCCGGAAGGTATTCTATTGCTGATAGTTTTTTTATGCTTGTCTTTGTTTGCAACTTTAAGCCTGACATACAATAAAAACCCTTTACTTACTGCAATACAAAGCATTGCCATATTCACATTTTGCAGTGGAGCAATATTCAGGTTCTTTCACTGGCCCTATGGAAGTGAATTAATGGGATCAGGCGCGTTAATTTCCTGTTTTATATTAATCCTGGAAAAAGTATTGATGTGGAAGCAAAAAAAAGAAACCAAAAAGGATGTTACGGATGAAGATGACGAGGAAAAGTTTACCGCCATTTAGACATTCTTTCTTCCTGATGGCGTAAGTCCCTTTGAAGCTCCCGTTACAATTGCCCTTTTCCCTTTAATGTCCATATCAAATGTATTTGAATGAAAATTGCAGTACCTGAATTAAAGCAACAACTACAATATAGGTAAATAGTTTCTGCTCATCGGAAGCATAGCGCGTCCAAAGGTTTTCATTATACATAATGGTAAATACCACAAAACATAGTGCAAAACTATAAAAACGTACTATTTCAACTTCTTCTAATCCTAATGCAATGTAGCCCGGGTAAATCAATATAAAAAAACCTGCCAAAAAATTCAATAGTTCGAAATTTCCATATTTCCTACTATCACCTATTGCCTTTAAAATTATAATTATACCAAATGCGGTATAAAAGGCTGAGCTAAAATATATAAGAATAAGATTAATATCTTCACCTGCAAAGCCGGCTTTGCCTATAAGTTCCGGGATAAGTCCAACAAAGAAAAGCTTGTATATATTCTTTTCAGAAACCAATAGATAAAGAGCTAACAAACTGATAAGTAAAAAATTATTGGCATATCCAAATCCATCCTCATTAAAAAACCATCGGGCTAAAACGCTGAATATTGTTGCCCCTATAAGAACCTTTTCAATGTTATTACTGCTTTTCTTCAACATATTATTTTTTTTATATGACAATATTATTAAATCTTCTGCATTAGAAATAGGGATATTTTTATTAATTTTAAATTTGTGTGGTTGAATAAAAAATGAATATTCGGCAAGTATACTTCTCTGCTTTACTTATTTTCCTTCTGACACCTGCATTTGCACAGGAAGATGCAACTACTCATCCCAGTGGTTATATGGTAAATTTCAATCTTATGAAAGGCACCATATTAGACCATTCCTTAAACATGAGTCATCTCACGGATCAAAGTCCTACTGCTTTTGAATTAGACTTCAGCAAGCAAACTTATGGAAACAAGGATTGGCAGCAGTTATATAATTTCCCTCAAATAGGTTTTGCCTTACATTATGTATTATTGGATCCCCAAAGGCCGCTTGGGAATTTCTTTTCTGCGGCTACCTATATAAGTCCCGTTTTGTACAGATCTGAAAAAAACCTACTCTCCTACAGAATAGGCATTGGGATAGGATATGTGGAAAGAAGGTTTCATCCAACATTAAACCCTGACAACAACCTAATGAGCAGCAGACTAAACTTCTGCCTATATGGAAACATAAACTTCCGAAGGTTTCTTTTGGGAAATACCCATATCAACACAGGTATAGGAATTTTACATTATTCGAATGGCGCCTTTAAAGTACCTAATTTAGGGATTAATATACCAACCATACACCTGGGAGTAGGAATTGGGGATCAGCCGCAAAAAAGCTTTAAGAAAGGAATCCTTCCCGATTATGCCCGAAAATACTATGTTAATATAATAGGTGCAGCCGGCCTAAAGGAGATGTATCCCATCGAAGGACCCAAATACACCAACTACAGCAGTTCTGTATATGTTAGTCGTACCTTAAACAGAAAAAGCATGATCAATGCGGGAATAGATGTTTTCTATAACAACTCCTATGAACGGCATATGGAAAACCGGTACCTTACAGATAAAAAATATAAAGCAACTTCAGCACTTACCATTGGCCATGAATTGGTAATTTCAAAATTAGTACTTCTTACCCAGGTAGGATATTATATCTATACTCCACTTCCGGATTTCCCTTATACGGATTTTTATCAAAGAGTGTCCTTAAGATATTATTTTATGGATAACCTTAGCGTGGGGGCTGCCTTAAAAACACATTATGCAAATGCAGATTTTGTGGAATACAGCATTGGATATAGGTTTTAAAATTGAAGTTAATAAATTAAAAAGACACACCTTCCGGGTGTGTCTTTTTAATTTATAACTATGATAAAGGTCTAATCAGCTACCAATTCTTCCTCTTCCACTCCTACCAGCGTCATTTCCTCAATCAGATGGGAGGCTCCTGCAAATTTATCTATGACAAAAAGAATATATCGTATATCTGTGACTATGCATCTTTGAAGCTCCGGCTCGAAAACTATATCACCACTCATGGCCTCCCAATTGCCATCAAAGGCAGTACCTATCAAATGTCCATCTGCATTGATTACCGGACTTCCGGAATTACCACCTGTAATATCATTATTGGTAATAAAGCAAATGGGCATTTTGCCATCCTCCCCATATTGCCCATAATCCTTGTTGATATACAGTTCTTTCAATCTGTCCGGAACCATAAATTCTTCACTATCGGGATCTTCTTTTTCCATAATCCCTTCCATAGTGGTAATATGCAAATACTTAACGGCATCCCTTGGGTAATAATCTTGTACAGTTCCATAAGTCAGACGCATGGTAAAATTAGCATTGGGATACATAGGACGATCCTTATTCTTTTCTAACAGAGCTTTAGTATAAATCCTGTTTTGCTCCTCAAGACTGGCATACACCGACCCAAGTAAAGCTCCGGCTTTGCTACGAAAACCCTGTAGAAATGAAAGCATTAACTGATAGCCTTTATCCATTTCCATAGCTTTAGCGGATGGATTGTCCAAAAAGCCATTCATCCGATCCGAAGAAACGAGAAAGGATTTTTTAAAAACTTCTTCAACATAGCGTGAAAAGTTTCCTTTATATTTCTTTTCTATAACCTGATAGACTTCAGGATGAAAATCTTTATCCACATCTGTGTAATACATTTCAAGCATGGCGGCAAGAATTTTTTTCTCCGTAGCTGCATTATAATTTTTAAAATGATCTGCCATATCCTCCCTTACCGACAACCTCACCGAATCAAGAACCGCCGCAGAAGCACCGGAAGCCAGCATTCCATTAAATTCTATCAATTGATATGCGGTAAGCATTACATCCGATCCAAAAACTGCCTCTTCCAGATACACATAAGGGGTCACCACCACCCTGTTGGCATCATAGATCTTTTTATAATTAGCCATAATCTTACCATACGCTGCCTTTCTTTCCGAATTACTATTTACCCATTCCATGAAAGATTCTTCATCTTTCTGCTTCCTCGAAACAAGGTTCAGGCGTTTAACCCCTTGGTTCTGACCTATAAAGTATTTGTAATAATTACTCACCTGATAGTATTTAGGTGAATACATGATACGTATGCTTTCACTGGCATCCATATCTTCCTTCATAAGAGCAAGCCTTCTTTCCCGAATTTTTATCCTGGCAGGGTTCTTTTCATTAACAAGCATCTTCAGGCCTTCGGAGGGCAGATAGCGATCCGTACTTCCCGGATAGCCCATCACCATAGTAAAATCGTCTTTTTCCACACCTTTTAAGGAAACCGGAAGATGGTGCCTTGGCTTTAAAGGTACATTGGTTTCGGAATACGATGCCGGTTTGCCATCTGCACCTGCATATACTCTGAAGAATGCAAAATCACCGGTATGCCTTGGCCACATCCAGTTATCGGTATCACCACCAAACTTACCTATAGCCGAAGGAGGTGCTCCCACAAGCCGTACGTCAGTATAGGTTTCATATACAAACAAATAATATTGATTTCCATTAAAAAAACTTTTAACCTCCGCATGGTAGTGGGTACCCTCTGTAGCTTGCCTGGATAATGTTGCAGACAATTCATCAAGCTTTTCATCCCTACCCACAAAATCACTTCCAAGTTCCTTTTTAATAACTTCCGTAACATCTTCCATGCGAATTAAAAAAGTAACAGAAAGGCCTTCATTGTAAAGTTCCTGTTTCCTGTTCATAGCCCAAAAGCCATTGGTGAGATAGTCCTTCTCAACAGAACTATGTGATTGTATGGACTCATAAGCACAATGATGGTTTGTCATTATCAACCCCTCTGAAGAAATAATTTCTCCCGTACAAAAGCCCCCAAAATTAACGATGGCATCTTTTAGGCTGGAATTATTTACACTGTAGATCTCTTCGGGAGTAAGCCTTATACCCAAACGCTCCATCTCTTCATAATTCTTATTGATAAGGAGTGGAAGCCACATTCCTTCATCAGCAAAAAGATTTTGAAAAGAGATACATAAAACAAATAAAACAGAAAAAACTTTTTTAGACATAATCTTCAGATAATTATTCAAAAAACAATTGTGGTATTTATTAAATATGCAAAACAGCAAAAATGTTTATTCAGAGCTCCTAATGCAAACTTTTTTGATCGGATCTTCCGCATCTTCCATACCCTTTTTTAAAGCCGTTTCCCAAGAAGAACAAGCATTTAAAGTATCTTTACTCCCCAAATAACTAAACCCTAAATAATAGTATGATTCTTTATTCATAGGATTTAACTCGGTAACTTTTATAAAATCAGCCCTAGCTGAATCGTATTGTGCCAACTGAAGATACGCATGCCCACGGCCAAAATACGCATTATCTCCGGCATTAAGTTGTATGGATTTTGTATACATTGAAATAGCATTATTTATCTTTCCACTATGATACAGAAAAATTTCACCCATAATGTAATAGGCGCTGTCATTATGTGTATGTACATCCGTATAACGAATTAGATCATTCATTGCCTGATCATATTTTCTCATTTGCACAAAGGCAAGAGACCGTTGATAATAAGCCTCTGCCTCAGGATTTTCTGATAAAGTTATGTATCTTGAAAAATCATAAGCGCTACCTCCCGGATCGGAAAAAAGGGTGTTTCTCAACAAGCCTCTTTTAAAATAAGGGGCAGGGTTAACATCATTCAGTTCGATAGATAGGGAATATTTTTCAAATGCTGCAAGGTATTGGCCTTTCTGGTTTAACTCAAGAGCTTCAAGATAATACTTATCTGAGGAATACTTATTCATGTAGTTATAAAAAAGCACCGTCAAGCCTATGATGATGCTGAAAAACGCTAAAGAAAAAAACACATACTTTTTCTTTACTACCGGATTATTTTTTTTCGTGGAATAAGCTGTAGGCCTTTTTTTTCTTGCTTTAGGACGGGTATTAGAATTTACTCCTGAGGTATTTGATGAAGATCTTTGTGTGCCATAAATTAATTTGGCATCATATATATTTTTTTTCACAGAATCAGATAAAACCTGATAGGCTTCATTAACCTTCTTAAAATGCTCTTCGGCAAATTTATTACCTAAATTTTTGTCCGGATGATATTTTACGGCGAGTTTTTTATACGCAGACTTTATCTCTGCCTGAGAGGCAGTCTGTGAAACCCCTAATATTTGATAAAAATTAAATTTCATTAAATCATTTTATACTTCTTTCCTGGCAGGGATTTAATCATCCCCAAACACTCCAGGTTCAATAACAGCGATGCCAACTTCGAAAGCGGAATCTGGCATTTCCAGCTAAGATCATCAATCTGAATATTATCTCCACAAGACAGCAATTCAAGGATCACGTTTTCTTCTTCTGAAAACGCTTCCCGGTCCCACCCTTTTCCAGGTTTAACTTCCTCGCCCAGGTTCAGGTCCCAATTTAGCAGATATTCCAGGTCTTTGATATCCGTGTAAATATTGGCCTTATGTTTTTTTATTAAATTGTTACATCCACTGGATAAATCATCAACAATAGTACCCGGAACAGCAAAAACATCCCGATTGTAATCATTGGCTATCTCAGCGGTAATCAAGGCGCCTCCTTTAACGGCGGCCTCTACCACAATCACGGCATCACACATCCCTGCAATAATACGATTTCTTGACGGAAATCTATGCGCCTCCGGCTCGGTCCGGAAAGTATATTCCGTAAGAATCCCACCTTGCTCCTGCATTTTTTCTGCAGTGGGCCTGTGAACAAAGGGATAAATAATGTCTATTCCAGAAGCCATAACTCCTACGGTTGCAAGACCTTTGGAAAGTGCTGATTTGTGTGCCGTTATATCAATTCCATAAGCCAGACCACTGACAATTAATGTATTATGCGAAGACAAATCGTTTATAATTCGCTCCGTCACAGCTCTTCCGTAGTCAGTTGCCTTTCTTGTACCAACTATACTTATTACCTTTTTATTATTAAGATCGCCATTTCCTTTGTAATAAATTAAGGTTGGCGCATCATAAATATGCCTTAATCGCTGGGGATATTCTTTATCCGTATAAAATAGCAATTTCACCCCTGTTTTTTCTGCCTTTTCAACGATTGCTTCTGCCTCTTTGAGAAACTTAGCGTTTGCTATCAAATCGACCAGATGCTGGCCAATACCGGGTATTTTTAATAATTTACCTTTTTTTGTTTTAAAAACTTCATCAACTGACCCACAATAACTAACAAGTTGTCTGGTTATTGCACTGCCGATTCCCGGCACCAGTCCTATTGCCACTTCGTACACTTTAAGGTTTTTGTTCATAGCTGCGGAATAATGTTAAAATGCCTTTAAAATTACGCCAATATTCGTAATCATCAAAGCCCTTGACTTTTACATTCCAATAATAAACACCTTCAGAATACTTTTTTCCGTCCCAACCTGTCTCAGAATCTGTTGAATGAAAAACCAAGCTACCCCAACGGTTGTAAATGGTAAGTTCAAAATCCTGGTAATTTTTCGCCTGAATTTTAAAAACATCGTTTAAACCGTCCCCATTAGGAGTAAATAGATTAGAAGTATTTACTTCCGGAGGACAATAGGAAATATATACTGAATCCCGAATAGTACACCCCCCTTCCGGCCTGACATCTACCCAGTACAAGCCGGGTCCGGAAATGGATATGGATGAACTTACATCACCCGTATTCCATAAGTAATTGTACGTTTCATCATAAATTGTTTGAATAGCTGCACTTTCTCCCTCACATAATTCAAAGGGCGGCGTTAGCTCAACCTCTGGAAGAGGTATAGGGATAACATTGACGATCACCTGATCGCTATGAGAACATCCATTTTTATCAGAGACGGTTACCGTATACGTAGTTGTTTCTTCAGGCTCTGCGACAGGCTGGTCCAGGGTAGAGCTGCTCAAGCCTGATGAGGGAGACCAGACAACTGTATATTCATTGATGGAGGCAACAGACTCTCCGCCTATTTCAACCCTCTGTCCGATACATATTTCCTTATCCGATCCGGCATTTGCTGAGGGCAAAGGAAGAACTTCAATTTTAACATTATCTGTATTGGTGCAGGCACTTCCCGGTTGATTAACTACCAGGGTAAACTCACGATTTATTGGGGAGCTACCGTTATTAAATAGACTGAGTTCCGGCCGGTCGGAATTGGAAAGCAAATTATTCCCTTCCATCCAGGCTACCTGAAAATCGGGGGTATACAGAACATTGCTCCCTAATACAACAGGTGTACCGGAGCATATCCTTTTATCCTCACCGGCATTGGCTGCAAGGGGAATATTAGCCTTTATCTCTACATTTTTGATGGAATGGTTATCCACCCTTCCTCCTGAAGAACCCGTAAACCCAAAATATCCGGAAATAGTAACAGGAAAATATCCTTCAAGGTAACTCTGACCATTCATGAAAACCTCAACAGATCCGTTGTTATAGGTTATCCTAACCGTATTATACTGAGGCCTGCGAATTTCGGAAACCGGACCTACCCTGAGAAGATCATCATTACATTCAGAATATTCTTTCTGACCGTCTGTATGAAATATCTGAATTTCAGGATTCTCCACTCCACAAAAAACAGGATCCGGATCACTATAGTTGCTGTTAACGCGATTTCTATAAGGATCAAATACAACTGCCAGTCCTGCAGAGCCATATGGTATACCTATACTACCTCCTGGCTCCATCTGATGCCAAAAGGGAATATGTTCGAAGAAACAGAAAGCAAGTCCATCAGCTCCTTCACCATCAAAAATGCGAAAATCAAAGCTCACCTCCCACTGGTTACATGAGCTAGAGTTAAACTGTTTTTCAAAAAAGACACCTCCTGCCTGGAAAATATCATATATATCTGCAAGTATCAGCTCAGGTGTGCCACTGCCACCTGAAACGTTGCCTGCATATGCTGATCCAATTATCTCCCAACCGTTGGTATTAATAGGATTCCCCTGTAAGGTAGCAAAAGTCCTTAATTGAGCCTGACAAACAGGTATTATAAGAAATGATAAAATGATAATACGAAGGTATGGCAACACCTATTCAATTTTATTCCGAAGTTCAACAAGGAAAGCTTTTATTTTCTCCAGAGACTTTACAAGCTCCAGATTGTCCATAGCTTTATTTTTCTTAGCCTTAATTATTTCATTAGCCCCTTGCAAAGTATAGCCTCTTTCCTTCACAAGATGGTAAACCAATTTTATTTGCTCAATATCTTCCTTGGTATATTGTCGGTTTCCTTTGCTGTTTTTACGGGGCCGAATGGTATCAAATTCACTTTCCCAGAAACGAATCAGAGAAGTAGCAACCTTAAACATATCGGCAACTTCTCCGATGGTATAGTACTTTTTTTCTATGTCTTTTTCTTTGTAAGGCAAAATGGTATTTTTTACGTTTTCACCTTAAAGTTAAAGATCAATAAGCTATCTCGCAAGAGCTGATTTAAAAAAAGATATAAGCCTGTGAGAATTAAATAATGACTGGACACCTTATAATAAAATCATGCCCATTTCAACTTAAAGAATAATAATCTTATGATAAAGACTGATTTTCCTTGGACGCAAGCTCAAGTATTCTTTCGTATTCTTCAGGATTAAGATCGTTATAGAAATAATGGACAGGGTTAACCTTGGTACCATTATGGATAACCTCATAATGTAAATGTGGAGCTGTAGAAGCACCTGTGTTTCCAACATATCCTATCAACTCTCCTCTTTTAACTTTTTGTCCTTGCTTTACCGCAAATCCATTCATATGCGCATATTTGGTCACATAACCATAACCATGGTCAATCTCTACTTCTTTTCCGTACCCGCCAAGACTGGTCCGCACCAACCTGACCTTACCGTTGCCGGTAGCATATATAGGTGTTCCTTTAGGAGCCATAAAATCGCAACCGGTGTGCATTCTTTTTACCTTGTAAATCGGGTGAAAACGCATACCAAAGCCGGAAACCAATTTATTAAGCTCTTTATTTATAATTGGCTGAATTGCCGGAATACTTGCCAACATATCCGATTTATTTTTTGCCAGCTCAATTATTTCATCATGAGATTTTGTCTGGATATACATCTGCCTTTTCAGATTCTCCATCTTTTCTATGGTACTAATAATCAACTTTTCCGTACCTTCCGATTTGGCAAGCATTTTTTTATAATTCTGACTAAGCATACCCCCTGTCCTGATGTTTTGCGGAATAGGCTCTGCTTCAAAAATTACCCTATAAATGTTATCATCCCTTTCCTGCAAAGAAATAACCATTTCCTTGGCCATATCTAGTTCTTTATTCAGCAATTCATAGTACAGAATCAGTTCTTCATTCTCACGGGCAAGAGCAGCTTCTTTAGGAGACTCAAAATACTTATTGTACATGTATACCATAAAAACAGCAAAAACAAGGGTAAGTAAAATAAAACCCAAAGCATTCA
>JBKBXU010000049.1:0-18177 GCA_046313675.1 Cytophagaceae bacterium | reverse complement strand
TGGTAGCATGGAAGCTGATGTTTTGATGTATTTACAATTTTAACCTGCATGTTGTAAAAATTTATATGATCGAGCAAAAATAAAAGAATTTATTTAAAACGCAGGGTTTGACCGGGAATATGAATGTTAAATTTTTCTATAGTTGGTTCACAAATTTTTGGGTTTGCAGTTCAAAACTTGGGTTTCCGTGGACTATGGTCTTTTTTTTGATCTAACCTCAGATGATATTATTTTTTAAAACTCCTTAAAACTCGGGTATGAAAAGGTCTAATGGTTTATTTTTCGTGGCAAATGATTTGTTTTCTACGACAAAAAAGTTAATTTAAATTATGAAAATTTGATTTGACTTAATTTTAGTATTTTTTAACAATAAGACAGCTTTATATTTTTTACCAAATTCTACTTTTATGAAAAGACTTTTACTCCCATTTCTGTTGTTTTGCCAGTTTGCTTATTCACAGAATGTTCATCATTATACTATAGATTCCCTTGGCCTTGAAATCATTGACAGTGCTGCGGTTCCATATGAAATAGTTTTAAAGGATCTTTTTAGTGAATTAGATTTTAGTGAAGTTCATACAGGACTTTTGCTTGAAAAGGGATTTAATGCAATAAATACCAAGCCCTATCATACCGTCAGGGAAGCTAAAGAGAACTATTCTTTTGAAAAACCCCGACAGTGGGACCATTTGTACGAAGTTTTTTTATCCAATGCATTACGTGAGGCTGATCGGTGGCAGGGTAACAATGGAAGAGCCAGGTTAGTACGCCTAAATGATTTACTCAAGTTAAATATACTTCCTTTCTTAAAAGATAATGTTTGTGAAGTTTCGCCTTCCACAGCCTATTTAATTGCCGATGAATGGAAAGAACTTTACCTTGAAGCTTTAGAGGAAGCTGAAAACTTTCCTAACCGTCTTCCTTCTTTGAGAAAATGGCTTTCTCATGTAGAAGATCCTATTGCCTCGTTTATGGAAGTTTGGGATCTCTCCAGTTATACTTCTTTACTAAATGGAGATAATCTCGCTGATAAAGATAAATTTCTCCGCTTGATCCATGCTATGAATGAGGCTGCCATTGATCAAGGAGTCCTTCCTTTGCCGGAGCATGATGCTGTTGATCAGCAACTTTCTGAAACAAATAATGAAGTGCCATTGGCTGTATTATTTATGGATTATAACAGTTTGGACTATTATGCTTTAGACAAGGGACTGTTTACCTATGATGGTACACATTTACATGATGTGCCTGATAGAGCTTCCAGTCCTTATGAAGAACATAGTTTGTTTGCTCTTGCAGCAGGAAAAGATAAAGTAAATCAGAATGTCCAGTTTAAATTAAGCGCTGAGTTTTATTTAACGAACAGCTCTAAAACCATAAGAACTATTGAGTTGGATGCAGGAGAGGGACTTGGGTTCAGAGAGGTAAATTTTGACGATGTTATAAACATCTCTTATTCAGATCCTGGTAAGAAGAATGTTAAAATTTTACTTCGTTTTACAGATTGTACGGTGGCCATTGCGCATTGTAAGTTAGAAGTTGAAGCACCGGAATTTGGCATGCTGAGGTTTGGCCCGGTAGCGGATGAAGTATGGCGTAATATTTTCCTTGAACCATCTCCTGAAATGCCATTGAGGGTAGGATGCGATGTGCATATTGCTTATGGTTGTGGAAATACGCAATTAACAAAACCTTTGATTGTAGTGAAAGGTTTTGAGCCTGATTTTTTAGATGAAGATCAAAAGATTGATTATACTGATTTAATTGATCAGCTTGAAATAGAAAACGATCTATTAAAAGAGGAAATTGAAAATAACAGCTATGATCTTGTCTTTATTGATTGGCACGATGCCACAGAAAATATTATAGCTAATGCCCATTTGCTGAAGGGGATAATTGGGCGCATCAACCGTCAGAAAGCAGGAGATGAGCCTTTGGTTGTAATGGGATTGAGCATGGGAGGCCTGGTGGGGCGTATTGCTTTGGCCGAGATGGAAAGAGATAACATTGATCATAATACCCGTCTCCTCATTACATTTGACACACCGCACCAGGGAGCAAATGTGCCTTTGGGCTTTCAGTTTATGGTTGAAGACCTGGCAAAACAACCTGTACTTTCTCTATTTACAAAGATTGGGAAGGTAAACAAAGTACGGCAATCTCCTGCGGCTGTTCAAATGCTGGCAGTACGAACATCCGGAACTAATCAGTTTTTTATAAATTACTTAAACCAATTAGGCTATCCCCAAAAAGTGCGAACCATAGCTATTTCCAATGGCACGTTTTCCGGTAATGGGCAGGGCTTTGAGCCCAATGATAATATATTGCTTTTTCGCTCAAATACAGCGATGGTGGTTCCTGCGGCTCTCCCGAGGATTGCTTTAACTACTCTTGGAGGGACAAGTTGGGATATAGATTTTGAAGTAAATGCTTTGCCGGATGCAAGCCAGGGTCAAAGGTTAATATACAAGGGAAGGGTTCAGGCTAAAATCCTGCATCAACTTCCCTTATTTCCTTCCAATACCTGGGTTTATTCTATTAGCAACCGACCTTTGGATAATGCGCCCGGAGGGCATATAAACATTTCTGCTGATTTAGATGACTCTTTTTTATATGAAGGCGGAATTAATGTTAATAATTTTTGTTATATTCCAACGGTAAGCTCATTAGACCTAAGGCCACCTGCTAATCAAAATCTGTTTCAGGAAATAAATCCAAATCAATTTGTCGATGACGGGGTGACTCCTTTTAAAAGGGTAGCAGGCCCGCTTGGGCTTGTAAATTTTACCCCACCCTTATTTAATGAATTTCACGTTACTTTTTCTAATAATAATCATAACCTTTTAATGCAGGAGCTTATTCTATATGAGAGGGAGGGGGTTTCAGAAAGCTTATCCAATAGTTCCTTTAACTATGGCAGGGGAATTCAAAGCTTTATTGGCAACCTGAATATAAATGAAGAAGGTAGTTTGTATATCAATGCCAATCGTCCATTAGGTGCTCAGGATTCAGGGCTGCCTGTGCCGGAACCGGGTGCAAAATATACCGTTTTTTTGAGAGGATTTAATGACTGTAATTTGCCTGTTGGGAGGCTGAATGTCAATGATGGCGGTAATCTTATCATGGGAGATCATCAAACTTCCGGAGATGTGGTTATATTAAGCGGTGCGGTTCTTCAGTTGTTTAGTGGGGGAAGTTTAAATATTATGCAAGGATCCAGGCTAATCGTTGAAAGTGGTGGCACCCTGGTTGTTCGTCACAATTCTATTCTTCAGCTAAACGGAGTGATTGAGGTTAGGGCGGGCGCTTTTATATGCATAGAGGATTTTGAAGGGATTGCAATTGCCGAAAGCGGGAAATTGGATATCGACGCACGTGCTTCTTATGGTACAAATCCTAATGTTGGTATTGTAGCCGCTTGTCGTCATTGTGATATTCTGGATGTTGAAAGTCCGCTTGCTTTGGAATTTGACGGTATAGATGATTTTATATATTTTGAGAAATTTAATACTTTGGGAGCGAGGAGCTTTATTTTTGAAGCTTACATCACCTTACATACTGAAGACAGGGGCAAAAGAATTCCTATCGTTTCCAACCTTGAGGCAAGAGGAAGCATTTCAGCTCATGGCTATGAAATCGGCATCAAACCGGATGGTTTTTTATATTATACTTATAATGGTTTTGACTATATAATGGACAGACCCAGATTTGATACCTATGATTTTTTTGACGGAAACTGTTACCATATAGTAGTAAAGATGTCTCCCATGTCTGTAGAGATGACTATTAACTCTCATTACAGAGGTTCTTTTTTACATGAAAGTTTTCCATCTCCTGTTGGCCATGAATGGGCATATATTGGATATTCACCATACCACAATGCCTATTTTAAAGGATACCTTAAAGAGGTTCGCGTTTGGTTTGGCAATGCAGATAATATAGAAAGGTACAAAGAGCCCGGGAGTGTACGTTGGGGGACATTTGGTTTGCGTTCACTGTATCAGATCGAAGGAGATCAGCCAGATTTTCGTTTCACCGACTTTAACCCATTAAGCCCATATCATGGAATCTTGGGCGAAAAAGGTAGTTTTTGTAGTTCTTCCGCACCACGCTGGGTTGAGGCAGGTGAGTATGCGTGCGGTCCGTATCCTTATATGCCAGCCACACCTGCATTTTCTAATGAAGCTTTAGTATATTCTTTGCCAAACCCTTTTATAGAAGAAGCAGAAGTGATGGTGGAAGGTATAGCGGAGGAGTATGTTTTACGTATTACCGATGCTCAGGGCAATGTATATTATGAAAGAAATATGCAGCCGGGGGAGAAAATTATAATAGGAACAGAACTTCCACAAGGCATGTATATAGTAAAAGCTGTAGGGAAGGATAAAACCGTAGTGGGTAAATTGCTAAAATTGTAAGATATTAGTTAACTATGAGAGACTTTATAAAAAGCACTTTGGGGATATTACTTCTACTAATCCTGACTTCCTGTCCTAAAATCACACCGGAGCCAAAACCGGAGGAACTACCTCCTGAAACACAGGAGGGGAAGGATACTTTCGGGTGCCTGGTCAATGGGCAGGTTTGGGTGCCGAGGGTAACAGTTTGGGTTGGGCAAAGCCGGTTAGTGTCAAGTTATCATGAAGGTAGGCTTAATTTAGCAGCAAGAAGAGTGACGGACAGGTATGGTTATTCGGAAAATCAAAGTTTGAATGTGTTGGTTGTTAAAGATGTTTTTTCTACAGGTACTTTTGTAGTAAATTCTCGTCACAAGGACGGAAGAGGACGGTTTAACAACTTAATTACAAAATGCATCTATGAAACAGATTCTATACAATACGATGGACTTGTGGAGATAACAAAACTTGACACCATTAACCATATTGTCTCGGGCAGGTTTCACTTTACAGCTAACAGCGAGGACTGTGGTAAGGTGGAGGTTACAGAAGGAAGGTTTGATGTGAGGTACCCATAATCAGCAAGAGCAAGAGTAGTCAGCAAGAGTAAACTGCAATAGCAAGAGCAAGAGGAATCATCTGTTGCTCTCTTGCTGTATGCTGTTGCTGTTTCTCAACCTGTTGCTCACCCTGTTGCTCTTGCTTCTTACTTGCATTTTTATACTAAAACCCTTAAGTTTAATGAATCAATGAATTGGCTATGAGGATATTTTACGGTTTTTTGGGTTTATTTCTTCTATTATTTCTGACTTCCTGCCCAAAAATCACACCGGAGCCCAAACCGGAGGAACTACCTCCTGAAACACAGGAGGGGAAGGATACCTTTGGATGCCTGGTCAATGGGCAGGTTTGGGTACCTAGGGTAACAGTTTGGGTTGGGCAAAGCAGATTGGTTTCAAGCTATTCTGCAGGAACTTTTAACCTTGTTGCTCGGAAGAACATTAATCGTTCAGGTATTACAGAGAATCAATCAATAAGTATAAGAATTAGTGAAAATGCACTCCAGTCTGGAAATTACCTTTTAAACTCTCCTTTTAAGGATGGAAGAGGACACTTTACAGACTTAATTTCCAAGTGTATCTATGAAACAGATTCTATACAATACGATGGACTTGTGGAGATAACAAAGCTTGATACCATAAATCAAATTGTCTCAGGGAGGTTTCACTTTACGGCTAACAGTGAGGACTGTGGCAAGCTGGAAGTTACAGAAGGAAGGTTTGATGTGAGATACCCGTAGTAATTTTGAATTCTAAATGCTGAATCTTTAATTGATTAAAAATCTGTATGTTATGATAGAGTTGATTTTAAGAAGCCACAGATTCTTTCATGCTCCTATTCGTAATTCGATTTCTATTTGTAATTAATTAATCGGCTATGAGGAACGTTTACAGTTTTTTACTTCTATTTTTCATACTAACCCTGACTTCCTGCCCAAAAATCACACCGGAGCCAAAACCGGAAGAACTACCTCCTGAGTATTGACTATCGACTATGGTTTACGGACTAATTTGGTTTTTAGCTTCCATGATGCCTGTTGAATTCTTTGTATATTGTTGCTTTCCTGCTTATTTTACCGACCAAAATCTATGAGAAAACTAAAAGAAAAGCTGGAGCAGCGGAAGAACGAGGGTAATCTCAGAAGTCTTAGGATAACGGAGGGCTTAGTAGATTTTTGTTCAAACGATTACCTTGGCCTGAGCAGAAATAAGGAATTGTCCGAAGCTATTGAAAAATCCTGTCGCCAACTTAATACTCCCTGCAACGGGTCCACCGGATCTCGTTTGTTGTCCGGCAACAGCCGGCTGGCCCTGGAGATTGAAGAATACCTGGCAAAAATATTTAAAGCTGAAAAGGCCTTGGTGTTTAATTCCGGATACAATGCTAATTTATCGATTTTGTCGTGTGTGCCCCAAAAAGGGGATACGATTCTTCTGGATGAATTAATTCATGCCAGTTTAAAAGAAGGTGCAAGATTAAGTTTTGCCAATAAATTTTCCTTTAGACACAATGACCTTTCTGACCTGAGCCGAAAGCTGGATAAGGCTTCCGGAGATAAATTTGTGGTTGTGGAGTCTGTGTATTCTATGGATGGTGATTTTGCCCGTCTGCAGGATATTTTGGAGTTGTGTTCGAAGTACAATGCTTATTTGATTGTAGATGAAGCGCATAGTACCGGTTTGTGGGGAAATAATGGCAATGGCTTGCTCTGTGAAATGGGTTTGGAAAAGCAGGTGTTTGCGCGAATTTACACCTTTGGAAAGGGTATGGGAGTTCATGGAGCCTGTATTGCAGGTTCTGAGGTGCTGATTGATTACCTTATAAATTTTGCCAGACCGTTTATTTACACAACTTCCCTGCCCCCGCACAGTTTGATTGCCATAAGAGAAGCATTTACCTATCTTGGCAAACATCCGGAAGCTGGCAGGCAGATTCATGAAAAGGTACTTCATTTTAGGGAGTATATGAATAAAAGAGCCCCTGGCTTATTGAGACATAGCGACAGCCCGATACAGGTAATTGATGTTTCGGGAAATAAAGAAGCAAAAGGCTTGTCTATGGCTGTTCAAAATAAAGGTTTTGATGTGCGGCCTATACTGTCTCCTACTGTCAGAGAAGGGGAGGAGCGTCTCCGGGTATGTCTTCACGTTTATAATACCATGGAAGAAATAGAAGCACTTTGTAATGCAATTTTAGAACACGTTAAATTTTAACCATGAGATACTTTATTACCGCCATACATACAGATAGTGGGAAAACCCTGGTAAGTGCCATCGTAACTCATGCTCTTCAGGCGGATTACTGGAAACCTATACAATGCGGAAGTCCAAAAGACAAAGATACCGTCGCCTCGCTGCTTCAGAGCCGACATTCCATTATTTTTGACGAGAGCTATTTCTTAAAAGAACCTGCTTCACCTCATGCAGCAGCGGCTTTGGAAAATATTCGCATAGATTTAAAAAATGTACATTTACCTGAAAACGGAGGTAATACCCTGGTAATAGAAGGTGCCGGTGGAATTATGGTTCCCTTAAATGAAAAAGATTTTGTGATTGACATTGCAGAAAAGTTCAATGCGGAAGTAATTCTGGTGTCAAACATCTATCTGGGAAGTATTAATCACACAGTGCTTACCATCAATGAATTAAAAAGGCGGAATGTAAAAGTTAAAGGTGTTATTTTCAATGGATCGGAGAACAAAGCCACTGAGGAATATATTTTAAATTATTCAGGCTATCGATGTCTGTTAAAGATACGGCCGGAACCGGAGATAAATGCCGGTGTGGTAAATAAATATGCATTAAAATTAGTTGAAAACTGGGATGAATAATTACTGGCAGGAATTAGACAGAAAGCTTATCTGGCATCCTTTTACTCCTTTGCAGGAAAAGGGCCTTCCCTTGCTTGTTGAATCGGCAAAGGGTTGTTACCTGCATCTTTCCGATGGAAGGAAAATTATCGATGCAGTTTCTTCCTGGTGGGTGAACATTCATGGGCACAGCAATGAATATATTGCGAATGCGATTTACAAGCAAGCTCTGGAAATGGAGCATGTGATCTTTGCCGGATTTACCCATAAGCCGGCAATTACCATTGCTGATCGCCTTCTTAAGATCCTTCCCGGTGATATGAAGCGGCTTTTCTTTTCCGATAATGGAAGTACCGCAGTCGAGGTGGCCCTTAAAATGGTGATGCAATTCTGGCATAACCAACATATTAAAAAGCAAAAGATTATTGCGCTGGAAGGCTCTTACCATGGCGACACCTTTGGGGCAATGTCTATAGGCTCACGAGGGATATTTACGGAGCCATTTTCTCCGTATCTTTTTGAAGTCGAATTTATTAATTTAGAGAATGCTGAGCAGGAATTTTACGACCTGGTAAAAAATAACGACGTTGCTGCATTTATATATGAACCCCTGGTTCAGGGAACAGCAGGAATGAGAATTTACCCCGCCGCTCTACTGGAACAGCTTATATCCATTGCCAGGGAACACGATGTGCTTTGCATAGCCGATGAAGTGATGACCGGGTTTGGACGTACGGGAAAATTATTTGCCTCAGAGTATTGCCAGTTGCCTCCTGATATCATTTGTATGTCCAAAGGAATTACCGGAGGGTTTATGCCCTTGGGAGCTACAGCTTGTAGCGAAAGAATTGAAAATGTTTTCATGAATAATAAACGTGAAAAAATGTTTTTTCACGGCCATTCTTATACAGCCAATGCCTTGTCCTGTGCTGCGGCAAATGCTAGCCTGGATCTTTTGTTAAAAGAAGAAACAATGCAGCAAATAAGAATGATAGAACAGCATCACCTGGCTTTTATTGAGAGAATTAGATATAATCCAAATGTATTAAATATTAAATGCCAGGGGACAATTTTATCCATTGAATTAAAAACAGGTGATGAAACCTCTTATTTTAATGAACTCAGGGATTTGTTGTATAATTTTTTCCTCAGCGAGGATATCCTTCTTAGGCCTTTGGGGAATATTATCTATATTTTACCTCCGTATATAATTAATTATGAAGAATTAGAGTTGGTTTATAAAGCGATTGAAAAAATGTTGGTAAATTCAAAGGTTTTTCCTGAACCCTCCTAAGGGATGTTCGTAAAAACAAAAACCAGCTTTACTTCATAAAATAATTCTTATAAGATTTTGTCGCTATGTGTAAGTTTTATAATTTACATTCCTTTTTCTCTATAAGCAGGGGGATAAAATGATCAAAGTAACAAATATATCGATTTTAGTTTTTGCCGTAGTGTTTTTAGTATTTGGCCTTTCTGAAGCAAGGTCTCAGGTATTAAAATTTACAGAGCCTTTTTCTACGTCTACACCTTTTCTGGAAACAGACAAAAGGGTGGAATGCATTAAAATCGGAAAAGAATTTATTGTCATTTCTAAAACTAAAGGAAACCTGACAGGTGATTCCCAATGGGCTTTAGAGCGGTACGGAGAGGATCTTAAGACTGTTTTTTCTACTGCATTAACAGTTAGTGTCCAAGAAGATTATAAACAACTTTATTATAATGGCCAGGATATTGTTCTGTTTTCCATTAATCATAACACGTCAGACAAGGTAAGCAGGTTATTGGCCTATGGGTTTGATCCCGGTACCGGTGCTCAAAAATGGGAAAAGGTTTTGCAGGAATTAAAGATTGGCGATTGGGTAAGCTCCCCAAGTAAAGGACGAGTTAAGGAAAATTTTGAGAACAGCATTTCTTCCTGCCTTAAATCTAATTTTGTTCCGGCACTTCAATATCAGTACGATCTGGTCTTTTCTCCCGATAGCAGCTTAATCATGAGCTATATCTACGATTATGGGCAACGTACTACCATGGCGAATCTGATTATATTTGATACCAAGCTGAACCTTGTACATGAGGAAACGGTGCCTATTGATAATGGGTTTACTAACTATGGCCTTTCATTAAATAATAAAGGGCAGGTTTATATTTTAAATGCGGATCGGATCGGGCGAATTGTATTAGTGAAATATGATATTCCGACAAAAGATGCTCAGCTTTTGGATATACAAAATGCCAGTACAAGTCGTGAAAATCTGACTATGAAGGTTTGGAAGGATGATATTGTATATGTGGCTAATATCAATACGCGGAGCGGGCAGTTTTCCGGAATCATGTATTCAAAGTTCAATTTTGAACTGAATTTGGTTGAAAAAATTAATTACCATGAAGTTTCCATGGGCCTGAAGCAAACCATCAATGCGTTAAGGCAATCAAATAAAAATGTCAGAGGAGATGAAAGCTGGAAAGGATATCAGATTACCAATTTTATTATTAATGAATATGAAAAAATCATTATTGTACTTGAGAAAAGGGAGATTTTAAGTCTGGAGTTTGCTTATGACCCAAGTGCTTCCAATGATCCTGAGCGATGGAGGGAAAAGCAGGGCAAGGTGAATGCAGAAGGAATACTGATGTTTTCATTCAACATGGATGATGATGTTTTATGGGAGAATTTTTACCTCAAATCACAAGTTGCAGATGTAAGCGCCGGGATTACTAGCTCTTCTTTTAATTTTGACAATAGTGCCGAAGGTAAGCTTAGAATAGTGTACGGAACTTCGGATAACGGTTCCGCCAATTTCAACCTGATCAATTATGTGGAATGGGATGAATACAATGGCAATAAGGTTAAGGATATTACGCTTGAGAATGGCGAAAAAATGACCTTGTTAAGAAATTATGTGGTATGGTGGGACAAGAAATTTGTAGTGGCGGGCAAAAAAGGAATGTTAGGAAAAAAATCGTTTTTGAGCCTATACCAATATTAATACAATAAGTTCGCTAAGGCGGCCTACTTACGCTTCATCAACCATTTGTTTTAGACATTCCAGCCAAGCAGGGTGCACGTTCAGGCTTTCGACAAGCTGAAGTTTTTCTCCCCCGTGTTCTTTAAATAATTCATCATATTCCACGCCTATCTCTATGGTTGTTTCAAGGCAGTCCGTAACGAAAGAAGGAGAGAATGCTAAGATTTTTTTAACCCCTTTTGCTGCAAGCTCTTGTATGACTTCGTCAGAATAGGGCTTTATCCAGGGCGTTTTCCCTAATCTGGATTGAAAAGCCACAGTATACTGTTCTTTTGGAATTCCTAATTCTTCGACAAGCAACCTGGTAGTTTCATAACACTGCGCACGGTAACAATACCGGTTTTTGGAATGATATTTAGAACAGCATGAATCACTCAATTGGCAATAGTTTTGTACCGATGCTTTTTTTATTTGCCTTTCAGGCAGACCATGATAGCTAAATAAATAATGGTCATAGGTATCTTCTGCGATGTATTTTTTTCCTATCTCGGTAAAAGCGTTAATGAAAGGCTTATAATCGGCATAGGGGCCTACAAACTTGATGTCAGGAATTACTTCCCACTGACTTATAAGACGCATGGTTTCTTCAATCGCTGAGCCTGAAGAAGCTGAAGCATATTGGGGGAACATGGTAATCACGATAATTTTTTCTAAGCCTTTATCCTTAAACTTCTCTAAAGCAGATTCTATGGAGGGATTTTGATAACGCATACCCAAAGCAACAATATAATCTTTTCCTAAAGCCTGTTGCAGAAGGTTTGTAACTTCTTCTCCATAATAAAGTAAAGGAGACCCTCTCTCGGTCCAAAGTTCTTTATATATTTTAGCAGATTTTGGTGCTCTGAATGGTGCTATAATTAAGTTGATTAGCATAAACCGGTTAATCGGCGGGATATCAATAACTCTGCGATCCATTAAAAATTCCCGGAGATATTTTCTTACATCAGGCACTGATGGGCTATCAGGGGTTCCAAGATTAATTAATAATACTCCGGTTTTAAGATTTTTCATTTTTTAATTATTTTTTATGAAGAAAAAATTTCATCATTGGGCCACTTGTGATGCTGGTAAACAAGGCCATGATCACTATAGCCACAAACATTTCTTCATTGATGATATTTGCCTGCAAAGCTAATAAACCTAATATGATTTCCATTGCCCCGCGTGCATTCATTCCTGAACTAATGGCCATGGATTCCCTTAAATTATATCCTGACAACTTTGCTCCAATGGTTCCCCCTATCATTTTACCTGCAAAAGCTATGGCTATTACCAATACAGTGAGAAGCCAGTCAAAGTTTTCTATAAAGTTTACCTTTAATCCAATTCCGACAAAGAAAATTGGTGCAAATATGTTATTTATAAAATGGTGAATAATTTCCTTGGCTCTGTCTTTAAAATGAAAAGAGCTCGATAGGGCTACTCCAAATATAAACGCTCCGAAGATGCCATGTATGCCAACAAATTCTGTGAATGAAGCTGCCAGTAAACACAATGCAATTGAAATAGATAGAATTCCTCCAGGCCAGGCAAAGTTTTTATTTATCCATGGAAGTATTTTGTTGAACAAGAATTTTCCAATGGTTAACATCAATAAGGTGAATAGTATGGTTGTTCCCAGGGTTCCCCATAAATTGGCGTCTGCCGTTGGATTTATCAGGCTTAGGATTACCGCAAAGAACATCCATCCAAGCAAATCATTTACCATTGCTGAAGTAATGATCAGTATTCCGAAATTGGATTTGAAAAGGTTCAGATCCATTAATATTCGTGCTATGACCGGTAGGGCAGTTATAGATAAAGCCGTCCCAAAAAATAGAGAGAATATATATTTGTTTTCAGGTTCAACATCAAGTAATTCAGGCCAAAGCATGGGGATTCCAAAGCCCAGGGCAAAAGGGATGGCGATGCTGAATAAGCTTATAATGGCTGCTTTTTTTCCCTGGCTCATGACAACGTCCAGCTCCACTTCAAGCCCTGCAATAAATAAAAGCAGTATGACCGATACCTGTGTAAATCCATCCAGAGCGAGTGTAACATAATTGTCTCTGGGAAATATAGTATGAAAAATGTCCGGGAATATCATTCCAAGTATGGTAGGACCCAGGATTATCCCTGCCAGGATCTCTCCAATAACAGAAGGTTGTCCTATTTTTCTGAAAACTTCACCCATTAACCTTCCGGCTATCAGTATGGTGCTGAGAGCTAATAGCAGGTTTACTATGTCGGCATGGGATAAAGTCATGAAACTCTTGAATGGACGATTAGTAAGCTACATGGTAAATTCTCCAAAACATATTCCAGGTCATCAGGGAAAATCCGGTCTAAAAAACCTTTCCGGGAATCCGCAGAGTTAACAACCAGCAGGTCTGCTTTGATACTTCTGGCAAAGCAGCTCAATTCATAACCTGGTTTTCCATCTAAAAGGATGGGTTTAACCTCAGATCCTGACGTTCTTACTTTTTTAAGAAGGTTATATAATTTTGCATACTCTTCACTGATGATTTGATTTCTGTAATTACATTTATTGTCTTCAAAATCTTCGTTGATTAAGGTAGCTAATCCGGAAAGTTCATTTTCCTTTACCAGGTATATTTCTGAAGCTTCTTCACCTTGTGAAAAATATATGGCCGTTTCCAGGGTGTGGATGGTTTTGGGGTTTTCAGCCCCGTTAACAACCAGTCGTATAAATGGTTTTGGATTTAGAGAAGGTTCTTTAAGCAAAAGAACAGAACATTTTGCCTTTCTGGAAAGCTTCCGTGACACAGAACCCAGGTAATATCGTAAATAGCTCTCTTTTTCTAAAGCACCTGCAATCAAGAGGTCTATTGAATGCTTCTTAGTGATAGCCAAAATTGATTCAACCACATCGCCACTTTCCATTTCCATTGTATAAGAGATTCCGGAAGCATGACGTTCAATCAACTGGTTCATCTTCTGAATGTCTTCTTTTTCATTCCTCTTAATGTGGATGAAAAGCAGTTCCGCATTAAACTTTTTTGCAAAAAATACAGCCTTGCAAATAATCTCTTCTATTGATGGAGAAAGAGCAACAGCTACTGCTATTTTTTCAAAGGGAAATGGATCCTTCTTAATCATGTGGTGGAGTAATTTGATTCAAAATTATTAAAATTTGCGCCATTCCAACAAAGGCTCATAAAAAAGGATTAAAGCTGTTACAAAATAACAGGTTTAATCCTAAAATGATTAGAAACTTTTTATCTATTTACCAAACGTAGCTAGGCTTACATCCTGAAGTGGCTTTGTTGACCAGTCTGTACCCTACTACTATTTCATGTGTTCCACTGTTGAAGCGGTTCAATCTTGAAGTGGTGTAATCATAAGAGTAACCAAAATCAATTCTGTTATTATAGGAAAATCCTACAAGAAATACGACTGCGTCTCCACCTCTGACAGAAGCCCCTGCCCATAAAATATCCTGGTAATTAAATTTTGCTGTTACATCAATGGCCGGGTTTGTTCCTGGCAGATACCGCACAATCGTAGAAGGGACAACAGCTAATTCTGAGGATAATTTAATGCGATAGCCTCCCATTAAAAAATAGTGGGGGGTAAGCGTAGCTGCTCCTCCGTAATTTCCATACTGGCTGGTAAAATTAATAGAGGTAATAAATATCTGGTTCATTGATGCACCGGCATAAAATCTATTTCCATAGACCATTACACCCACCATGCCATCAGGAGCAGCTCCACTAAGGTCGCCACCATAGTGACTTACAGCCTGGTCATCAGCCTGAGTTAATGTGATTTTATTAATATCAATCCTGTATTGCTTGATTCCAACGAAAGCACCTGCTGAGGCATATACTTCCCTTGTAATAGGAATATGGTAAGCATAGGATCCATAAACCCCTGTAGTGTTGAATGGGCCAATCTGATCGCTCATTATCTGCATCCCAAATCCGTGGTGAGGTTTGACTCTGAAGCTGGAAGGCGCCGTAGGGTATTTTCTTTTTTTATATCCCATAGCCTTGCTAAATCCATTAATTGGCGGCTGACTCCGACTCCGGTTTATAACATCCTTGTCTTCCCTGTTAATCAGTTTTTTGCCTTTTTGACCATGTATGGTAAAATAAAGGGTTCTTGGAGCCCCTTCAAGGCCGATCCACTGATTTCGATATCCTGCTTTCATCTCCAGGTGATTGTCTGCACCTCCAATTGCCGGATTAATCAAATAAGAATTCCAGATGTACTGGGAATACTGTGGTAATTGTTGTCCATGAACTATGGAAACAACTAAGCAAAATGCGATTATTAAAATGCTCTTTCTCATGACTTATTTAATAATAGTGATCGAACCTGCTACCGGGTCAATTCCGTCAACGTTAACATTTAAAATATAAAAATAGGTACCTACAGGAAGAAGTCTTCCATTGACTATTCCATCCCAGTTATTAATGTTGTTTTCTCTTTTTATCAAAAGTATACCCCAACGATTATATATCTCCATCTCTGCATTAGGATAATCCTCGATATTTTCTAATATCCAAAAATCGTTAACGCCATCACCATTAGGAGTGAAGGTGTTTGGAATAAAGAAAGGACGTCTGTCGACAACTGTAAGGGTAATTTCAGTAAGATCTTTACATCCAAATTCATTGGTTACTTCCACTACCAATGGATAGATTCCCTCGGCTGATGGCCTTACCCATGGATTATGAATAGTTGTATTGCTTATCATTGGATCATAATCCCAGGAATAAGATACACCTCCTGTTGCCTCTAACTGAATTCTCTGATCAGTAAAGATCGTGGTGTCTTCTCCTGCATATGCATAAGGTATCGGGTGTACAATCAGATCCAGGTGGTTAGAGTATACAGAGCTGCAAACTCCATTTTGTACTAATACTCTGTATCTTACAGGTTCATTGGATGAAGGAGGATATACGTTGTTTTCTCCATTGGCAATTGCTTGCCAATTGTTGAATGGAGCTACTGAAGATTCCCATCGTATAATGGAGCCGGTAGAATTTTGCAATACAAGCAAAGGCATATCATCTCCCTGACAAATCGGGGCAAGGGATGCAATACTTCCCGGAACCGTCGGAGCGTCAAGCGTTATTGTTCCGGAAGCTGAAGTTTGTGCGCAGGTTCCTGTAGTAGTAACTGTGAACGGATATGTTCCTGCAACTCCTGGAGTACCGCTAATGGTGAAAATACCATTGCCAAAGAAACCATTTAAATTACCTGGCAATCCAGTTACATTACCTCCTGTTCCGCCACCACCGATTTCATACCTTATCTGAGTAATGTTATTTTCAGCACATGATGTTTGCAGATCAGTACCAGCGCTTGAAATAAGTTGAATGGTTGCATTTGGATTTACCACGATACTTCCTGAAGCAGAAGTCTGAGCGCAGGTGCCTGTGGTATTTACAGTAAATGGATAGGTTCCTGCAATGGTCGGAGTACCACTTATTGTGAATATTCCATTGTTAAACGAACCATTCACTCCGACAGGTAATCCTGTAATATTTCCACCTGTTCCACCACCACTTATATTGTATGCAATGGTTTCGATAGCTACATCGGCACATAATTCCTGATCGTCTGTGCCCGGTTGAGACAAGGCTATGAAGGCATCCGGATTAACCGTGACTAATATTTCGAAATTACTTCCTACGCAAGCTCCTGCATCACCAGAAGTTGGCGTAACGATATAGGTTGCCGTTTGAACCATGTCGGTTGGGTTGGTCAATGTTTGCGCAATTGTGCTTGTTCCTGCACCCGGATTAGCACCAGTTAGTCCTCCTGTCACTATTGGAGCAGTCCATTCATAGGTAGTACCGGTAGGAACAATGGTTCCTGTAGGTGTGCCATTAACAGGTGTTCCATTAAATTGTGTAGCACTACAGATGGTTTCCGTTCCATTGTTTATGACCGGTGTAGGATTTACTGTGACTACCAGCTCAAATGGAGCTCCGGTACATTGCCCGGCAACACCTGATGTTGGGGTTATGGTATAGGTGGCCGTTTGTGCGATGTTTGTAGGATTCGTAAGTTCTTGAGAAACCGGGCTAATTCCTCCATCTGCATAACCACCGGTTATACCACCTGTTACAACCGGTGTATTCCAACTGTATGTAGTAAGTCCTGGAACAATTGTTCCGGCAGGGTTTCCATTCTCAGGATCTGCTATAAATTCACTACCACTGCAAATTACTTCGGTATGGCTAGGAATTACCGGAGTTGGGTTAACCGTTACCACTACATCAAATTCAGTTCCCTGGCAAAATCCTGCGACACCGGATGTAGGTGTTACGGTATAGGTAGCGGTTTGTGCCACATTTGTCGGGTTGAACAGCTCATTTTCTGAGATTTCAGAAGCAGCTGCTCCAGCATTACCTCCCGTAATACCTCCTGTTACTATCGGAGCAGCCCAGGTATAATTTGTATTGGCAGGTACAATGGTTGTTGCTGCAGGTACACCGTTTTGAGGCTCTATGTTAAATCCTGTTCCTGAGCAGATGGCATCGCTGTAGTTTGCCAATACCGGAGTAGGATTAACGGTTACCACCACATCAAAGTCAGCACCAATACAAGCTCCTGCATCACCAGAAGTAGGAGTTACGGTATAGGTAGCGGTTTGTGCTGCATTCGTCGGGTTAAATAATTCGTTTTCTGAGATTTCAGCAGCTGCAGTTCCCGCATTGCCACCGGTAATGCCACCTGCTACTACCGGAGCAGCCCAGGTATAGGTAGTATTTGCAGGCACAATGGTTGTTGCTGCCGGCACTCCGTTTTCAGGCTCTATGTCAAAACCTGTTCCCGAGCAGATGGCATCGCTGTAATCAGCTAATACCGGAGTAGGGTTAACCGTTACCACTACATCAAATTCAGCTCCCTGGCAAAATCCTGCGACACCAGAAGTAGGTGTGACAGTATAGGTAGCCGTTTGTGCCACATTGGTTGGGTTGAACAATTCGTTTTCTGATATATCAGAAACGGCTGTTCCTGCATTGCCTCCTGTAATACCACCTGTTACTGCCGGAGTAGCCCATGTATAACTTGTGTTTGCAGGTACAATTGTTGTTGCAGCAGGTACGCCGTTTTGAGGCTCTATGTCAAAACCTGTTCCGGAGCAGATGGCATCGCTGTAATCGGCAAGTACCGGAGTTGGGTTGACAGTTACTACTACATCAAATTCTGCTCCCTGGCAAAATCCTGCATCACCGGATGTAGGGGTTACAGTATAAGTTGCCGTTTGTGCTACATTGGTAGGGTTGAACAGTTCGGTTTCTGAGATTTCAGAAGCAGCTGTTCCAGTATTGCCTCCTGTAATTCCACCTGTTACTGCCGGAGCAGCCCAGGTATAGGTAGTATTTGCAGGTACAATGGTTGTTGCTGCATCGGAACAGAG
>JBKBXU010000048.1:0-18281 GCA_046313675.1 Cytophagaceae bacterium | reverse complement strand
AATCATTTTTTAATTTAAAATTAATATATTTCCACATAAAAGTTTTGATACTGCCACAACACCAATTTTCCCCAAGAGAATATAATTTTTTTTGTTAATCATAAATCCTAAAAAAGCGGCCGGAAGAAAGGCAATTAATAATTTTTTATAAAAATTAATACTGGTTTGGAAAAATTTCCTCCAATAAATTACCACTACGGAGAGGATTGTACCAAACTGTATGTTTACATTAAATATTTTGGTGAACTCCAGCTCATTAATACCCATTAAGGCAGAAGCTATAATCATATGCCCTGTTGATGATACTGGTAAAAACTCAGTAAGGCCTTCAACAATGGCAAGAATTATTGCCTGTATTATGCTCATAGTTATTTCTTTGGTTGATACATTATGGCAAAGATTTCTACAATAAAGCCGGCCAAAACAATTATAGGGCCAATGGTTAATCCCAGAGTGCCAAATCCAAATTCTTCTTTATCCGAAGACATTATAATGAATCCTAATGCTAATAAGCCAAGGCCGATTAACATGAGTATGTAATTCATTTTTTTGAATACAAGGTTTTTTTTGTTATCCATAAATCAATATAGTTCATCTAGTGACATTTTCAAGTATTTGCTGACAGCCCTTAATGTACTAAGGAATCCAATCACAATACCTGCTACTATTAAAGCTGAAAATAAAATTATAAAAGCTAAATCGTCTCTGAAAATCCGGAGGTCAGGAATTTCCCTGTAAGCCATATACAATACTCCCGTTAAAAGGATTATTGATAATATGCCGCTCAATAGACCATGAAGCAAAGAGTATTTTAGAAATGGCCAGCGAATAAAATTAGTTTTTGCTCCTACTAGTTGCATACTTCTGATTAGGAATCGCTGTGAATATAAAGCCAGCTTGATGGTATTGTTGATGAGAAGTACAGAGGTAAGAATTAGGATTACAGAAAAACTCAGCAGGATAATGCCTATTTTGCGAATATTATTATTTATTAGTGTTATAAGGTTTTCTTTGTACTCAACTTCAAACACACCATCCATTTGTAACAATTGTGCTTTGATGGTTTTTAGTTCCAAAGTGTCTGAATATTCAGCATTAATTTTTAATGTAAATGACGGATGCAGGGGATTGTCTTCAAGTATTCTTGAAAAGTTTTCTCCTGTTTCCTCAATGAATCTTTTAGCTGCCTCTTCTTTGGAAATGAAATGTATTTGAGGAGTGTTTTCTTTTTTTAGTATATAGGGCTGATCAGAAATCATTTTCATTAAACTTATCCGCTTATTGTCGGTAATATTGTTTTGAAGGTAAACGTGAAGTTCAAATTTTTCCTTAATTATTCCGGAGAGCTTTTCAGCATGAATCAGCAGGAGTGAAAAAAGACCTATTACAAAAAGTGCCATAGTAATGCTAAACACTACTGTGGTATAGGGATAACTCCCTAAGTTTTTCTTTTTTCGTTTTTTTATTTTAAAAGATTCGGTCGCCATTACTTCAATTCATGTCAAATTTAATAATAAATTTTTCATTGAAGTAATAACGACCGGATATTATTGATTATTTATCTTTCAGCAAATTTAAATCAGCTATAAGTTTTTTGTCTTTCAAAACAACTAATGGAGTTATTTTGGTCTGATTTGATTTTAACTCATAAAATTCATTTGCAAAGTAAAGGTACAAATGCTTTTTGTTGGCTGTGTTCAATTCTAAAATTTCATATGGTTCCTGATCAAATGATCCATAAAGGAACAATTTATTATTATAGTACTGATAATGAAACTTATTAGATGTTTTTGAATTAATATCAATGTCCAGGTTTTTGAATTTTAAATCATTTTCCTGCGCTATAGATGCATTTGGAAGGGATACATTTCTGTCTCGGTCCATAATAGCATCTGAATCGTCTTTTTCAGCAGGCATAAAAGCAAGGTTTTCTTTTATGTTGACTGGTTCTTCAGGTTTTCTCATTTGAGGTTTTTTGCGCTCAATATGGCCTGAGGGTGAAGTGTTTTTAGGTTCAGAAGGTTTGATAACGTTTGCCTCTGAAGTAGTCTTCACTTCTTCCTGTGCAGAAATGCCTGAGATTTCAATTGATTCAGGCTCAATTTCTACATGTTCTATTATGCCAGATTCGGCAAGCGTTGTATTTTCCTTGTCTTCGAGAAGATAAAAATAAATGCCGGCTCCTATCATAGAGGCCACTAAGAAAGATGCTGCAATCTTGAATATAGAAATACCTGCAGTAGGTGCAGGAACTTCTAAAGACTGTAGCCTTTGCTTTAATTGAGATTTTCTTAATTCTTTCAATGAGGTAACGATGTCTTTCTGCAGATCTACCTCTTGCTTAAGTAAAGGATCCTTTGTAAGGTCCTTTTCAAAAGCCAAACGATCTGACTCAGTTAACCTGCCGGTTAAAAAATCATCTATGAGTTCTGATTTGTTAAAGTCTTTGTTCATATTAATCTAAAAAGTCGCTTGCAGTAAATAATGTTTTAACTCTGTTATCCAACTCCTTTTTACACTTGTATTTTTTTGTTTTTGCTGTATCAGCATTAGCGAATCCCAGGATCTGAGCAATATCATTCATCGACATTTGGTCAAAGTAATAATACGTCAGAATTTTTTTACATGTTTCGCCAAGGTCACTGATACATTTATTTATTATTTCAACTTTTTCTTTTTGTTCAATATTTATAAAATCAACTTCATTTGATTCTTCATTGCTATGCCTTCCCTTTCTTTCTAATTCCTTTCTCCAAAGGTTCATGCAAATGCTGTATAAGAACGTGCTGATTTTTGCTGTTAATACAAAATCAGGTTTCATCGCTTTTTGCCATAAGACAATAAGTGCATCCTGATATATATCTTTCGCTTCATCTTCACTACCATTGTTCTTTAAGATCAATTTCATCATCATCCGATAATGTTTTTGATATAAATAATCAAGGGCTGATTCATCCCCTTTTCTTATTTTCTCAATGATTTCCTGATCTTTCATTTAGTTTATACAATTACGGAGTAAAAGGTAACCGCTTTATAGCAGATTTCTATGTTGAAATTAGATTACAAGTTACACAAAAAACTGATAAAATGTAACTTTTACCTTGAGGTATAAACCTTTTTTCAATAAAAAAATTGTCGCAAAATAAACATATTCAGTTGTATTCTGGTTTTTATATTAATAAACCATCCTTTTGAATTATGGCAAATAGAGATATAAAAGATTCCCGAACTGTTATGAATTTTCGCACAGAAATAAGGGAAAAAACGGTTGAAATTTCAGGCGTGCTAAGCTGCGAAGGATTGGATATACCGGTTATTAATAATATAACTACGGCTGCAGCTAAGAACTGGGCATATTTTTGCACCTCGAATAATGACATGCCTTGCAGAAATGTACATCTGATTCCTCACCCTTTGGGATGGGCACTTCTGGCATCATCAAATTCAGACCTTGTTATCTTGTCTGAGAGCAAGGAAAAATCTGTTAAAGAGGCAAGAGCTATAGCAAAAGGGAAAAAGCTAAAACTATTTATTCATTCAGAAGAAGGATTGATTGAAGATTGCGAGTGTTTTTTGGTAAACATGCCCAAAGTCGCTGCTATGCGTAAACCTGTTTCTACTCAAAAGGGTTGGTTAAAGGTTTAAGAACACAAAAAAACCTGCATGAACAATGCAGGTTTTTTTTGTCCTGTGCTTTAAGTTAATCAATATCTGTAAATAGCATAAGTGCTTTTGTCCCTGTTAGGATCTGGAAGTTTTTCTTTTGGTAGTATATAAACATCACCATTGTTTTTGATGGTTTCTACCGCACATTCGTTGGTTAGTTCTGAACTGCTCGGTCCAATGTTGTTATGTATCTGTAGTTTATCGTTTTCTAGTTGCCCCCAGATATTTACTCCTTCTTCAAGGAACAGAGTTTCAATTCTACCTGCTTTTGCCGATTTATATATATCTTCCAGCTCATATGAGGTCTTGCCTGTTCCGGCAAAGGCATTATACTTTTCCAATTGTTTTTTTAACGGCTTATCGAAATAAGGTTTCATAATATTTCGCGCCTGCTCATATAGCTTATCCAAATCCCTTTCATAATTCCCTCTCACACTTTCATTAATAAGCTTATGATAGGTATTGGCCTTTTCATATATAGGAAGCAACTTATCAACCCCGGCAATAACCAACGGTATATCGTATTTATTTAAAGTATTAATGATTTTATTATTAAGATACCTTAAGTATTCAAATATATATGCATTGAAAGATTCTGTATCTGCCCCATGGCCATGAAACATGACCGTTCCGGGAGAACCAGACGGACTGGCAGAACTGGTTCGATTAATTACGTGTCCGCCAGTACCTTTCTGCCATTCTCTTTTAAATTCATAGTATTTAAGTGTGCTATCAATAGTAGTAGGCACCTTTGCTTCGTGTGTAATTTCTTCCATGCCGAACATATCGGCTTTAAAGAATTTCGTGTCTTCCTGACTTAAAGCCAAAAGGAAAAACTCGCCATTACCTGAAAGTAATGGTATTAATTGATTAAATATAAATTCTTTTGAAATGAAAGAAGAACTTTTAAAGCTTATCGGTACCCTATAGGTCTTAAAGAATTGCGGATGCATAAAAATAGCCAGACCATCGGATTGATTTTTCCAGAAGAATACATCCTCCAATAACTGATAAGCAGGTTGAAGTATGTTTTCAACTTCTTTCTCCTGATATCCCTGGTCTTCAAGCGTGCTTTTTATTTTTAATAATTCATTTTTTAATGAAATAACATCCGTCCTGTCGTTGGCTTCCTGTCCGGATTTATGCGTGTTTATGTAAATTGATATGCAAATATCATTTTTAATATTTGCCAATTTTTCAAGTTCTTCTCTGTTAAATAAATCCATACCCCACAATTTTTATCCTTAAAAAAATAACACGCTATATACTGATAAAGTTTGTCAGCTATTTTTTTGGAATAAAAAAAGGAGGCAGTATCTGATACTGTCTCCCTTATAATTTTTAATCAAAAGATCCTATTGCGCCGACTTTTTTAAAGACTGCTCTATTTCGGCAATAATATCATCTATATGTTCAAGGCCCACAGATACTCTTATTAGCCCAGGCAGAATACCCACAGAAGCCCTGTCTTCATCAGTTAATTTTGAATGTGTGGTAGAGGCCGGATGGGTGATGATTGTTCTACTATCACCAAGATTGGCTGTATGAGAAGCCATTTGGCTGGCATTTAAAAACTTTCTTCCCCGATCTATGCCTCCTTTTACGATGAAAGTTACAATTCCACCACCTGCCTTCATTTGCTTTTTAGCCAACTGATATTGAGGATGGCTGGGAAGAAAAGGGTATTTTACAGATTCAATGTCCGGATGTTTTTCCAGATATTCTGCCAGCTTTAGCGCACTTTCACAGTGTCTGTCCATTCGAACAGCCAGCGTTTCCAAACTTTTGGAGAATATCCATGCATTGAATGGTGAAAGCGCAGGTCCTGTATGTCTGCAAAAGAAACGTACTTCTTTTATAAGCTCTTTGCTTGCAAGTATAATACCACCAATGGCTCTTCCCTGACCATCAATAAATTTGGTTGCAGAATGTGTAACTATATGTGCGCCATATTTTATAGGTTGCTGAAGGTAAGGTGTAGGAAAACAATTATCCACGTTTAATAATAGATTATGTTTATTTGCCAATTTTCCCAACCACTCCAGGTCTATCAAATCAAGAGCCGGGTTTGAAGGCGTCTCGACCATGATCATTTTGGTGTTACTCTGTATTTGGCCTTCCCATGTTTCAGGTTTCTGAATATCAAGGTACGTATGAGTAATACCCCACTTCGGGAAAATTTGATTGACAATTTGTATAGTAGATCCGAAAACGGATTTGCACACCAGAATATGGTCACCTGAATTAAGGAATGGAGCCATGCTACTGAAAACAGCGGACATACCTGAAGCTGTGGCAAAGCCATCTTCAGCACCTTCCATTAAGGCCATCTTTTCAATAAACTCGCTGTTGTTTGGGTTGGAAAACCTGGTGTAGATGTTGCCAGGTATTTCATCTGCAAACATAGACCTTGCCTGCTCTGCATCCTCGAATACAAAACTGGAAGTCATGTACAATGGTACCGAATGTTCCCTGTTTTGGGTTCTTTCCGACTGGGTACGTATGGCAAGGGTTTCAAACTTTTTTGATTTATCCATTGGTGCTCTATTCAAAATGTAAATTATAGGTAATGTCTGCAGTTTTTTCCAGGGTTTTTGCTACCGAGCAATACTTTTCCATGGAAAGATCTGCAGCCTTCTTCGCCTTATTCTGATCAATTTTTCCTGAAAAATAAAAATCTACATGTATTTTCCTGAAAAGAGAAGGTTCTACATTAGGTTCTCTTTCTGCATTTATTTTAATTTTCATTCCCGTTACCTCAATTCTTTGCTTTTTTAATATATTAATAATGTCGATGCTGCTACACCCCCCAAGTCCCATAATTAGAAGTTCCATTGGCCTGGCTCCCAGGTTATTTCCTCCTATTGCGGGAGAGGCATCCATATGTACGGATGCGCCGGATTCATTTAATGCTTCAAAATGAAATCCTTCGATTTGATTTAGCTGTATGATCATAAGTTAAAATTATAAAGAAGAAATTTATATGCCCTTCTTTAAGAATATAAGTTTAAAAATTTTATACAAATATAGTGCAACAAAATATTATTTGGTGTGTTGAAATTAAAAAATATTTTTACAGAATTATATTTTTAAAAATTGATTTTTTGAGAAATTTTATATAATTTTGATTACTGTTATGGTAACTACATTCCTAAATATTCAAACTATTGATCCAACAAATATATGTTGTTGCTATCATTACCGTTTCTTAATGGAAGGCTGATTAATATAAAATATAAACATATACAAGGCCTTTCCTTCTGCGAAAGGCTTTTTCAATTTCAAGACAATTAAATTTCATTATAATGAGTACAGAAGTAAAAACCGGCTTAGTTATTTCAGATAAAGTATCACTGGCAGCCAGGGAAGATATTGAAGAACTCCACAGTAAAATTTCTTTATTCAGAAATCTTCAGGTAGATGAGGAGAAATTCAGGGCTTTTCGATTAGCAAGGGGGGTATACGGGCAGAGACAGCAAGGTGTGCAGATGATAAGAATCAAGCTACCTTTCGGAAAAGTAACCCCCGATCAGTTGGTACGAATTGCCGATATTTCGGATCGCTATGCTTCCAGCAATCTTCACCTTACGACCCGTCAGGATATTCAGATTCATTATGTGAAATTAGAAAACTCTCCAATAGTATGGAATGAACTGGAAGAGGTAGGGGTGACTTTAAGAGAAGCTTGTGGTAATACTGTAAGAAATATTACAGCTTCTGCTGAAGCCGGGATTGATCCCGCAGAACCTTTTGATGTTTCACCATATGCTTATGAGCATTTCCGCCATTTTCTTCGAAATCCTATTTGCCAGGAAATGGGTAGGAAGTTTAAAATGTCTTTTTCTTCAAGTGATGCTGATAATGCCTTCGGTTTTATGCATGACCTTGGATTTATTCCTAAAGTAAAGACCGAAGGAGGAAAGGAAATAAGAGGATTTAAAGTGTTTGTTGGCGGAGGATTGGGGGCTCAGGCTTATCATGCTCACGTGGCTTACGAGTTTCTTCCTGAAGATCAGATTATCCCTTTCACAGAAGCAGTTATTCGAGTGTTTGATCGTTATGGTGAAAGGACAAAAAGGAATAAGGCTCGTATGAAATTCCTTATTAATAATATTGGATTTGAGGAGTTTATGCGTCTGGTTGAGCTTGAGCGTAAAACGGTAAAGACAAATTCTTATACCGCCGACAGAGAAATATTGGGTGCTCCGGTGTTGCCTGAAGGGGCATTTAGTGAAGTTGATCCGGTTGACAAGCGGAAGTTTGAAACTTTTGTAAAAACCAATGTTTTTGAGCAAAAGCAGAAAGGCTATTTTGGAGTTTATATTAAACTTCACCTGGGCGATATGCCTTCTGATCAGGCTCGTGAATTTGCTTCTATTGCCAAAAAATATGCCGCTGACGATATCCGAATTACAGTAAATCAAGGATACTTGTTGAAGTTTGTTAAAAAAGAAGCACTTGCAGCTTTGTTTAATGACCTTGATAAGATTGGTTTGGCTGAACCGGGATTTGACAGCATTATGGATATTACCGCATGTCCGGGAACAGATACATGTAACCTTGGAATATCAAGCAGTACAGGTATATCTGCTGAGTTGGAGAGAATGCTGAAATCAGAATTCTCAGATTTGGTATTCAATAAAAATATAAAAATTAAGATCAGCGGATGTATGAATGCTTGTGGGCAGCATACGGTCGCTAATATAGGATTTCATGGTATGTCGATGAAAAACGGGCCTTATGTGCTTCCTGCCATGCAATTGCTGCTTGGTGGAGGTCTTGAACCTGATGGTACAGGGTCTTTGGCGGATAAAGTAATCAAGCTACCAAGTAAAAGATGCCCGGACGCCGTTAAGCTTATCCTTAGCGATTATGAGGAAAAGGCTACTGAAGGTGAGTATTTCAATGATTACTACAGAAGACAAGTAGCTTCTGATAAAATGTATTTCTATAAAATGTTGAAGCCTCTTGCCGATTTAAGTTCTATTAGTGAGCTTGATTACATAGACTGGGGACATTCAGATAAATATGTTACCGAAGTAGGTGTTGGTGAGTGTGCCGGTGCTATGATTGATTTGGTAGGAACCTTAATAAATGAAACTAATGAGAAGCTTAAATTTGCTCAAAGGTTTTATGATAGAGAAGCTTATGCGGATGCCATTTATCAAAGCTATACGACATTCGTAAGTGGGGCAAAAGCATTATTGACCTCTGAATCTGTTAATTGTAACACACAAATCGGGATAATAAATGATTTTAACGAGCATTTTGTTAAAAAAGGAGATTTCTTTGTGGAAGAAGGTGATTTTGCAAAGCATGTACTTAAAATAAATGACCAGGAGCCAACAAAAGAATTTGCTGAAAAATACCTTTCTGAGGTTAAGCTTTTTGTTGACCAGATTTCTGATATTCGTCAGAAGCAGCTAGTAAAGTAAATGAGAAGAGTAAAACTTACACTTGTAGGTGCAGGCCCGGGAGATCCGGATTTGATAACAGTTAAAGGTCTAAAGGCCATTGCTGATGCAGACGTAATTTTATACGATGCTTTGGCTCACCCTGACTTATTGAAATTTGCTCCGGCAAGGGCAATTAAGTTATTTGTTGGGAAAAAGAGGGGGGTATGTCAGTTTGCTCAGGAAGATATCAATAGATTGATTGTTGAAAATGCACTCAAATATGGCCATGTAGTAAGGCTTAAAGGTGGGGATCCGTTTATTTTTGGTAGGGGGCATGAGGAAATTGTGCATGCGCAAGCATTTAACATAGAAACTGAAGTTATCCCCGGTATATCCAGTAGTATTTCAGTGCCGGAACTACAGCAAATTCCCCTAACACGGAGAGGTGTAAATGATAGTTTTTGGGTACTTACAGGAACAACACGCCATCATGAGCTTTCTGCTGATATTGAAAATGCTGCACGTTCCAATGCTACCGTGGTTATACTCATGGGTATGACGAAACTTCAGGAAATAACTGAGATATTTAAAAAGGAAGGAAAAGGTAAAACGGCCGTAGCAATTATTCAAAATGGAACCCTCCCTGAAGAAAAATATGCATTAGGTACCATTGATACGATTTTTGAGATCGCTGCCGCAGAAGAACTTAGCTCTCCTGCAATAATTGTTATTGGTGATGTTGTTACGCTTCATCCCGAATGGATTACCGAAAAGGTACGGGAGATGCATTTACCTATTGAGGAGAAAGGCAAAACTTTTTCTCAATCAAGGGTGAAGAATTTTTATAATATTTTCCTTAGAAGAAAATAATGAATGATTTAAAGAAAGAATCTAAGGGAAAAGGGAATACTCTTTTCCCTGTTTTTTTTAAACTCGAGCAACTGCACCTTTTGGTTGTGGGAGGAGGATACGTTGGCTTAGAAAAAATTTCAGCTATATATGCTAATTGCCCGGAAGCAAAAGTGACTTTGGTTGCCCCAGAAATCAGGGAAGAAATAAGGATGTTGGCAGAAAGCAATGAAAATCTATATCTCATACATCGTCCATACCAAAAAGAAGACCTGATTGGGAAAGACCTTGCTATAGCAGCTACTTCCTTCAAAGATTTAAACCGGGAGGTCTGGCAGGATGCCAAACAGCAGCAGGTTTTAATTAACGTGGCTGATACCCCTGATCTTTGCGATTTCTACCTGAGTTCGGTTGTTAAAAAAGGAGAACTGAAGATTGCCGTTTCAACCAATGGTAAATCTCCTACCTTTGCAAAGCGGATACGGGAAATGTTGGAAGATACCCTTCCTGACGAGATAGATGAAGTGCTTGATAATCTGCAAAAAATCAGAAATCAGTTAAAAGGTGATTTTGACTCAAAAGTTAAAAAGCTCAATGAAATAACCTCTGTGATGAAAGAGGGTAAATCAAAAGAATAGAATCAGTTTTTTATTCGAGGTTTTTTCCTGCTTACCAAATATATTCCTCCAAGGATTAATAAAGAAAAAAATATTTTTTCTTTTGTTAATTCATCCTGGCCAAAAAATACCGCGATAAGTGAGGCCAATGCCGGTTGGAAATAGATGTAGGTTCCTGCTACCGATGGGTTTACATACCTTAGAGCACCAACATTTAATATATAGGCAAAGATGGTAGCAAATACCACTATAAAACCTAAAGATAAAAGTGCAAAACCGGGCATGTCGGCCCACTGTATGTCAATTACATTATTAATGCCAAAGGGAAATACCATGAAAAACCCCATGATAAACATCCATTTGATAATGGTTAGTGCATGATAGCGTTGAAGCAAAGGTTTGGCAATTACAAGGAAAATAGCCCAACTAACGGCATTTGTCAATACCAGCAGGTCGCCTGTAAAAAGTTTGCCTGCTGTCTGTCCTGAATGAAGCAGGATGGAAATAGCACCAATTGCTCCCAGGGAAATACCTGCTATTTTATTTATAGTTATTTTTTCTTTGATGAGTATGGCAGATATCGTGAGTACCAATATAGGAGCAGTTGTCATCATTAGAGCTGCATTTATTGGTGTAGTTAAGTTCAGCCCTTCATAAAATAGTAATTGATTAATGGCTATTCCGAATAAAGCACAAGGAAAGATCCTAATAAGGTCGCCTTTTTTGACAGGTTCTTTAATTGTTAGAAAGTGCAGTATGATGAAAAAAAGTGCTGCTATAAAAACCCTTATTACAATGATTGCTGACGGTTGGATAAACTCCGGCATTACTAATTTTGAGATTGTAAAATTAAAACCAGCAATTAGTGTACTGGTTATAAGTATGAGATGTGCCTTAAGCTGATCTTTCATTTGCTATAGAATGTGTAAATTTAATTACTTTAGTGAAAGAATTGTTGGCAAAGCATATCCTATTTTAAGACTTAATTAGTATTTTCATCAGAACCTATGTTTAATACACACATACCTCTTGCAGAAAGGATCAGACCCACTGATCTTGATACATATATAGGACAAAAGCATCTGCTGGGTGAGGGAGGTGTTTTACGAAGAGCAATTGAGTCAGGGAGTGTTCCTTCAATGATTCTTTGGGGGCCTCCGGGTGTGGGTAAAACAACTCTTGCAAACATTATTGCTAATAAACTTAAAGTACCTTTTTATACTCTTAGCGCCATTAGTTCCGGTGTGAAGGATGTACGAGAGGTAATAGAAAAAGCTAAAGGAAAAAGTCGTACCATCCTGTTTATAGACGAGATACACCGGTTTAGTAAATCGCAGCAAGATGCTTTGTTGGGAGCCGTTGAAAAAGGTACAATTACGTTGATTGGTGCAACAACAGAAAATCCGTCGTTTGAAGTTATTTCAGCTCTTTTATCCCGATGCCAGGTATATACGCTGAAATCTCTTTCTGAGGATGATTTGATAACATTGATGGATCAGGCATTGCAAAATGACTATAATTTAAAAGAAAGAAAAGTTGATATAAAGGAGTATAATGCATTATTTAATATTTCAGGTGGAGATGCTCGCCGTATTTTAAATTTACTTGAGCTGGTTGTGGACTCGCACAAAGATCCTGTTGTGATTACAGATGAGTTGGTTATGCAAACTGCTCAAAAAAGAGTGGCTGTTTATGATAAAGGTGGAGAGATGCATTACGATATTATTTCAGCTTTTATCAAGTCAATCCGGGGTAGCGATCCGAATGCGGCCGTTTATTGGCTTGCCAGAATGATTGCAGGTGGAGAAGATGTTAAATTTATAGCCCGTAGACTCGTGATACTAGCCTCTGAAGATATTGGTAATGCTAATCCCACTGCCTTGGTAATGGCCACAAGTTGTTTTCAGGCCGTTCAGATAATTGGATATCCGGAAGCTGAAATTATTCTTTCACAATGTGTAACCTATCTGGCATCTTCTGCAAAAAGCAATGCTTCTTATGTGGCAATTAAAGAAGCTGGACAATTGGTAAGTAAATATGGAGACCTGCAGGTACCAATGCACCTTCGAAACGCGCCTACAAAGTTAATGAAAGAGGAGGGGTATGGCAAAGGGTATAAGTATAGTCATGACTATGATCAAAACTTTGTTAAACAGGAATATATGCCTGATAAAATTAAAAACACCAAGCTTTTTGATCCTGCAAATACAGCCAGAGAAAATGAATTACGCCAGAGATTAAAAAAACTCTGGCAAGATAAGTATGGATATTAGTTTATTTTGGAACAGTATTTTTTCAATGCTTCTACGGCTTTTCTATTTCCCATTTTGTTTGCCTGATTAAACTCTATACAGGCTCCGGCCTTATCTTTTAAATCAATTTTAGCCAAACCTTTATAATAAACATACTCGTTGTTGGTTTCATCTAGTTCTGCCGCTTTTATAAAATCAGCTAAGGCTTCTTTTGGCTTTTTTAGATCCATGTAAAAGGTACCACGATTGAAATATCCGTGAGCCTCACGAGGGAATAAATTAATATATTTGTTAAAATCAGCAATTGCTCCATCTATATCATCCATTAAGTATTTGGTGTGAGCCAATTCATAATAAGCATCACCGAAATGTGCATGAAGAGATATTGCTTTTTGATAGTCTTTAATTGCCCCGTCAAAATCTTTTAGAGCTCTTTTGGCAATTCCTCTGTTATAATAACTTTCTTTATCCTGGGGATCAAGTTTTATAACAATGGTGTAGTCATCAATGGCGGATTGGAATTCTTTTACATTGGTTTTTGCAAAACCTCTGTAAAAAAATGCATAGTTATATTCAGGGAACAATTCTATAACCTTGTCAAAATCCTTTATGGCGTCGAAAAATTTTCCATATTCGTTTCTTGAAAGTCCCCTGCCATAGTAAGAGTTGAAATCTGCTCCATTTATGGTTATGGCTTTAGTATAGTCTTCTATGGATCCTGTATAATCACTAATAAGATATTTTGCATGTCCTCTGTTTGTCCATGCTTCATAGGTGTTGCTGTCCAGGCTAAGGGCATTTGAAAAATCATCTATTGCACTGTATAGGTCTCCGTTTTTAGATTTTGAAATTCCCCGCTTTACAAAGGCATTCAGATATTTTTTATCAACCTCAATGGTTCTGTCAAAACTTTCAATGGCAGAATCAAAATCTCCTAATTCCATATAAGCAAGTCCCTGGAAATAATAATAGTCAGCATTTTGGTTATTTTTTCTTATTGCCAGATCTATATAGTTAAGAGCCATGGTGAAATTGCTTTCATTAAACTTTTCTTTGGCCATTTTATATAGCTCATCAGCACTTAATGCCATGAGGCCGGATTCTTGTTCAATGAATTTTTTGTATTCAAATTGAATATAGTCCAGATTGTGACCACCTTTTTCAGCAATGGTTTTACCGTCATCAAGTATGGAGGTGATTTTTATCAGTGCATAATTATCCTGATTTCGTAATTTGGCAATGTAAACATCTCCCTCCTTAATATTTTTAACTTTAGAATCAGCTTTCTTAGGGTTGAAATCTTGTTTAATTTTAGAAAGATCAGCTTTTTCAAAAGATAATTTTGTTTTATAAAACATGGTGCCATTTAATGACTCCCATTCTTTTTTAAATGCGGGTAGATTTTTTTTGCTGGTGGTGTTTATTAAATCCTTAGAAATATTCGTGTCGCTTATAAAGCGTTCTTTGGCTTCCAGTAAATCCCATGCGCCTGCCATTGGTCCTTGCATATTGTAAATCTTTCCTTGAAAATTAGGGCTTTGGGAATAACTGGATAGTGTAAATAAGCTTAGTAATAAGGTGCAAATGTAAAAAAAACTATTTCTCATGACGGTTTACTTCTTAGGCGTTGATTAACAAGAAAAATCTACTCAAATATACATATCCTACGTAAGATCGAAAAATTAATTACCTGGTTTTTAGGATAATATTGGAAGAGTATAATTTTATATTGCTATAATATAAAATTATTATAAACGGAGCAGTCTGTGGCCTGAAATATGATGGTTTTAGTATTTGGATCTATTTCGATTAATATAATTTTTAATCTGGTATACGACCAGTAGCAAAAACATAAATACCGATAGATATAAGAGGTAATAAACCATATTCGGCTTGAAAATTAGGTTAATCTCACCTGTTTGATTGGTGACAGGTATAGCCATGGTGGCAAAGTTTACCCTTTCAACAGGAACCTCTATATTGTTTATGTATGCTTTCCAGGATTCATCGTAGTTTTGTAATATAACTATATATCCATCTTCTTCAGAATTATAAGAAAGAGAAAAGCTATTTGGTGAAATACCCGTAAAATGAATATTTTTATCTGTTTCAGGAAAAATAAATCTTTGGTACTCTTCGGCTTGTTCAATACAATAAGCCGAAGAGACTAAATCTTTTCCAAAAAATGCAACATTACAGGAAAAAATAGAGTCTGCAAGGCATGACCTTGTAAGTGTGTTGTAGTTACGACCTATAAAAGGATTGTAGCCCATGTGAAATAACTCTTTGTAGTAGAAACTTGCATTGTCGGTTACCGGTATAGCATATGGATTGTTTCTTTCTGGCGAGTATGATTTGTTTTCGGGGATAGGAAAACCTTTCGGAAGCTGACCTAATTTTTGGTTTAGCTCTTTTACATTTCTCTTTTCCGCTACGGTAATATTTTGATTTAGAAGTGCTGAAAATGTCATGTCAAAGCAAATAACAGGAATTAGGAGGTAAGCTTTTCCTGGTAGAGCTTTAAGTATTAATAGAAAAGAACAAATTGAGATTATATGTATAAAGGATTGTATTATTAAGGAATCGTAACTTGAGTATTTGTGGAAAATATCATTAAAGTCTGCTAGCAAAAGTCCGGTTTCTATATTACCTCCTTTTGCAAATCCATATACTACTACAGAAGTGGTTAAAAGTAAGAGAAAATATAGTATATAAGAAAAGATATTCTTGTGTATTCTAGAATGGATTATTTTTTCCAGGGAATAGGCTGCCGGTATTAGTAATCCAAGAATTATAAATAATCTAAAAAGTGCCGGGTGTCTGAAGAGGTCCATAAAAGGCAAATGATTGTACATAAATTCTCTCATGAATGAATGGTCTCCTAAGGCCGCAAGTATGGATATTACAACTAATATTAGGTATTTTATCTCGTGCTTTTGGGGTTTTCTAAAGAATAAAAAGAGGGCAAGTGCCGGAAAAATAATTCCTGCATAAGCATTGTTCATTGAAAAATCTGTTCCAAATGAAGCGGTTTCTTTGGCTACAAACAATGGATAGAAAAATGATATATAACATCCGGGAGAAAACGGATTTACCAGTACTTTGCTTAAGGATAAATTGTCTCCTCTTGTGACAAAATTCCCTCCATAATAAAAAGAATATAATAGGACAGAGCAGGTGATAAGAATTATGCCCAAAGATAAAAATCCATTCAGAAAGGTCTTACCTGCAAGTGCAGTATTTCGATCATACAGATGTGTAATAATTTTACCAAGAAATGTAATAGTAAGGAAATAAAAGATTATAAATAAAAAACCCGGATAACCACCTGAAATGAAAAGGAACATGAAAAAAGAGAATTTTAACATATTCAGGATTCCACCTTCTTCGGTACTTTTATTAAAGTAAAGGATAACAAAAGGAATCCATGTGCCGCTTGCTATCCAGGACATATGTTGTGCATTGCCAAGAAAAAAGCCAGAAAGCATGTAGCTGATAGCAACATAGCAGGCAGCAGTTTGGGGAATGTTGTAATGTCGTGTTAGCTTAAATAAACCAACACCTGCAAGTGTTATATGCAAAAGGAAATCGTAATTCATGGTTGTGAAGTTATAGCCGAAAAAATAGCCCCAAAACCAGGTTAAAGGATACCACACAGTACTTTGAGGATCTGCAAATAATGGAGTGCCCATATAATGATAGGGATTCCATAATGGGAGATGATAGGCCTGGAGGCACTCTCCGATGTAATACCGCATAGGAAGAAACTGCTCCATCGTATCCCATTTCATAATTCCATGAGAAAATGTGAATTGTAGGAAGGCAAGGAAAGGCAGTAGTAAAATAATAAGATATGGCATCAAAGAAGAATTTTGAAAATTCGCATAAAATTTTTCTCGATTACCTATTTGATTGTGAACTTTCTCTTCTCTTATAACTGGTTCAAACATCTTAAGTATCCTATATTTTTCTATCTAACGCTAAAATACATTATAAAAGTAGATATTTTATTCAGAAATAGGGCCTATTTTTAATGTTGGCATTCATAGTGTAGGGAATTATCATGTGTTTCTTCCTGTAAAAACTCTGATATATCGTTTATGGTTAGTATTGGTTGCCCGGCATCGACCCAGCTTGTGTACCAAAAATCGGCGATCATTTTTATGGCTGCTCGCATCCTTTTTTCGACCATTCCATCTAAAAGGTTATGATAAGCTTCGGAATAAGCTTTGGAATACACTTTAATAGTTGTACTGCCTTTTTCTTCGAAGCTGTATTTTTCTTCCGGGGAAAATTTCTGTGATAAAAATTTTTCCATACTTAGTACAGAATCAACAGCCAGGTGAGAGGTTATGACTGCATCCCAGGCTGCTTTTTGGGTATCTTCAATATATTCAGCTTTCCCTATGAAGCAATCGTATTGGGCAGAGAATAATTCGGGCAATCTGGATTCCCAAAAACCATGTATACCATGTTGGTTTGTAAGTTGCCCGTTGTAGTTTCTGGTAGTATGAAGAGGAACATGGGCATCGGCAATATAATGGCCTAAGTCCGCAGAGTATTGAATTATTTTTTTATAGTTTTTTTCTTTAAAAACGTATGTTAATCGTTCTTTCATTAATTGTATATGCCATGGAACTATGCCCTTTGCATGTAATGAGTCTTCGGTAAACTCCTCAACAGCTTCATGCCAGTATTTAGGTAATTGGTCATATGGTTTATGGTAGGCATCAAGATCGATATAGTGTCTGGGTGCTTCATTTATATCTATATATCTTCTTTTGTCTGGATTTACTGCAAGTTCGCTAATACTGGAAATGTTATTTTTGTAAAATCCGATTAATTCCGGAGGGAGCGCAAAAACGGCAAGGTGATTGATGCGTTTGTGGGCAAAGAATCCCCAACCGAAGCAAAAGGGAAAGGTCAAGAAAATTAGCAGGTTAAGTAGTAAGATTTTTCGAGACATCTTCTTATGGAATCTTTTTTCAGGTTTTTAAGTTAATATCTGATATTTTCCAAGTCAATTATTTGTCAAAAAAAAGGAGATAAATTTTAAGAATATTTTGCAAATGTTAAAATTTAATTTACCTTTGCAGTCCTTTTGAACAGATAAAAAAGTATTAATATAAGAATATGGCTAATCATAAATCAGCCCTTAAGCGGATCAGGTCCAACGAGGCCAAAATGTTGAGAAATAAATATCAGGCAAAAACTACCCGTACTTTTATTAAAAAGCTAAAAGGAACCACGGATAAAAACGAGGCTCAGGAGCTATTCAAAAAAGTATCAGGAATGATTGATAAGCTTGCCAAAAAGAATGTTCTGCATAAGAACAATGCTTCAAATAAGAAATCTAAACTAGCTAAGCACGTAGCAAGTTTATAAGATAAATGTTTTTTTATGTTAAAAGCCTTATGCCTCAAGCATAAGGCTTTTTTAGTTTTTCTTTTTTTCATTTTTTTTATAATTTAGTTCAATGTCAACCACATACCCATCCTCCT
>JBKBXU010000047.1:0-18314 GCA_046313675.1 Cytophagaceae bacterium | reverse complement strand
CGGCTGCACATGAATTATATCTGACCGGAGACTTTAACAACTGGGACCGCAGATCTCATAAGCTTGAAAGAAACGAAAATGGCGATTGGGAAATATTTTTGCCCGCCAAGGATTATAAAAAAACGTTTATTCATGGCAGCAAAATAAAGGTACATATAATCGGGAACAATGGAGCAATTGACCGTATTCCTGCTTACATCACTAAAGTTATTCAGGATCCAAAGACCTACGATTTTGCAGGCCAGTTGTGGTTTCCTGAAAATGAATTTGAATGGAGTGACAATGATTTTGATGTGTCAAAATGCAAAAATCTTTGCATATACGAATGCCATGTGGGCATGGCACAGGAAAAAGAAGGCGTGGGAACCTTTCGGGAATTTGCAGACGAAATTCTTCCAAGGATTAAAAATACTGGTTACAATGCACTTCAGGTAATGGCCATACAGGAACACCCATATTATGGCTCCTTTGGATACCATGTATCAAACTTCTTTTCCCCATCCAGCCGATTTGGCGACCCGGAAGACCTTAAATACCTGATCAACAAAGCACATAAAGCCGGACTTGCCGTAATTATGGATGTGGTTCATTCCCATGCGGTAAAAAATATTGCAGAAGGACTAAACGAGTTTGACGGTACTGATGACCATTATTTCCATTCAGGACCAAGGGGCTATCATGAAGGATGGGATTCCAAACTATTTAATTATGGAAAATGGGAGGTTAAAAAGTTTTTACTTTCTAATCTACGCTATTGGCTGGAGGAGTTCCATTTTGACGGTTTCCGTTTCGACGGCGTAACGTCCATGCTTTACTTCCACCATGGACATACTTCCTTTGATCATTATGACAAATACTTTAAGAGCGAAGTAGACTGGGATACTATCATTTATATTCAGTTGGCAAATCACCTGATCCATAAATTTAAAAAAGGGGCTATAAGCATTGCAGAGGATGTGAGTGGAATGCCGGGACTTTGCCGTAAAAATGAAGATGGGGGCTTGGACTTTGACTACAGGTTAGGCATGGGCATACCAGATTACTGGATTAAACTTCTAAAAGAGAAATCCGATGAAGAGTGGAATATTCATGAGATTTGGGATGTATTGAATAACAGAAGGTGGAAAGAATCTACCATTGCCTACTGTGAATCACATGACCAGGCGCTAGTGGGTGACAAAACCCTTGCGTTTTGGCTGATGGATAAGGAAATGTACTACCATATGTTGGCTGGAGATGAAAATCCTGTCATTGACCGTGGTATTGCCTTACATAAAATGATTCGTCTCTTAACTATATCTTTGGGCGGTGAAGGATATTTAAACTTTATGGGAAATGAATTCGGACATCCTGAGTGGGTAGATTTTCCCAGACAGGGAAATAACTGGTCGTATCAATATGCAAGAAGGCAGTGGACGCTTGCCGACAGCAAAAAACTAAAGTATCAATACCTTCTCAATTTTGACAGGGAAATGATAAATACCGTTCGTAAGAACAACGTTCTGTCTGCCCTACCTGCTAAACAGTTAAATATGGATAATCATAACAATGTTATGGTTTTTGAAAGAAACAACCTGATATTCCTATTTAATTTCAATGTTAGCAATTCCATCTTTGGGTATAAATTTCAGGCACCGCAGAAAGGAAACTACAAAATTATCCTCAACTCAGACAATCCGGAATTTGGCGGATTCAACAGAGTGGATAATCAAATTGAATACAAAACAGATGAGGATCAAAATCTCAGCATTTATCTGACAAACAGAACCGCACTGGTTATGAAGAAGGTCAAATAAAAATAAAAAATCCCCGGAAACGGGGATTTTTTATTTTTTAACCTTATTCTTTTTATGAAATGTAACAGTACCAATGGATTCCATATTACGCAAGATCCAGGCTTTTTTTCTGTGAATATAAGGAGTAGGCTTACAAGGTGACCATAGCCTGGGGTTGGGTATGGTGGCAGCTATTAAAGCTGATTGCTCTCTGGACAGATCTTTTGCTGATCGTCTGAAACAGGAGTTTGAAATCACCTCTATCCCATACAAACCATCTCCTGTTTCGATAACGTTCAAATAAACTTCTATGATACGTTCCTTTGGCCAGAAAACTTCTATTAAAAAGGTAAAATAAGCCTCAAGGCCTTTCCGAAACCAACTCCTATGGGGCCATAAAAAAACATTCTTAGCCACTTGCTGGCTAATCGTACTTCCCCCCTTCACCACCTTTCCCGGTTTCTTTTGATTATGTTTCCAGGCCTTTTGGATGGCATCAAAATCAAAACCAAAATGATTGGGAAATTTCTGATCTTCAGCTGTAATTACAGCCAATTGCATATTTGAAGATATATCTTCCAGGCTTACCCATTTCTTCTGAAGTTTCACCGTTTTTTTTTTCAAAAGCTGCTCCCCTACCCGAATAACCATCAAGGGTGTAACATAAGGAGGCACAAACCTGTAAAACATTACACTGAATACGCTTAGAAGGAAAAAAGAAACTAAAAGAAATTTTAGCTTCCTGAAAATATTTTTAAGTATTGGTTTCACCAGTAAATTATATAAACGACAAACGATGCAAAGAATAAAATTGTACTTTTTATTCTGTATTTCATAATAACTATACAAAAGGATTTTAGGCTGATAAACCGGTATAAAATACCTTAAAAAAACAATTTGTTTTCGTGTCTGTTGATTTATCAAGAGCGATAAAATAGCTCAATAAAAGGTGTTAATACATATAAATAAACATTAGAGACGGGTATGAAGAAGGCAGTGAAAGTGGTAATGTTTTTTGTAGCAAGCTTAGTAGTGAGTTATTCGGCTTCTGCACAATATGGAGGATTTGGTATACGAGGAGGATTAAATGCAGCTAATTATCAAAGGAACATTTTTGATAATGGCACTCATTATGGATTTCATGGTGGTATCTATACGGTTTTAGGATTTACTGAAGCATTTGCGATACAGCCGGAACTCTTATATTCACAAAAAGGAAGAGGAAACATAGGTACGATAAATGGTGTTTCTGCTAATTACAGCACCAGAAGGGAATATCTGGACATTCCGGTCTTTCTTAGATTTAACATTACCCCGGGGTTTCATTTCCTGGCAGGGCCTCAGGCAAGTTACTTGTTGAGTGGCCAGGAAAGATTCGAAGGACAAACCTTAGAGGCAGATATGTCTGACCGGTGGGATTGGGCCGGTGTAGTAGGCTTGGGTTATGAATTTATGAACGGTTTCAATGTCGGTGTACGATATGGCTATGGTTTAACAACAGTCGGGCATTCAGCAAACATGGTTAACTGGAGGCCACGTAATGTAGTAGGACAATTTACACTAGGCTACACATTTGGTGGGCGAAGCGGAAGAACAGGTTGCTAAACATTTATTAAAGGACATAAAAAAAGAGGTTTTGAAACCTCTTTTTTTATGTCTGGCCTAACTTTATTCCTGGCTCATTACAGTAACCTCATTAGAATTATACAGCATATTTTTATGTTTAGGATTTTGCACAAAAAACTCTTCAAGATAAGAGCAGGTTGGCTTAATCTTCATTTCATTTCGTTTAGCATAAGATATAACATGCTCTACCAGTCTGCTGGCTATTCCCTGTCCCCGCATATTTTTCGGAACAAACATAAGCTTAGCATCCAAAACATTATTGCTTAACTTTTCATACCTCAAACTACATTCTTTCCCTGCTATCACAGAAAAAAACTTGTTGTTTTTATTGTCGTGTTTGATATTAAAATTCATTTATTATCCTCCTAAATTTTTTTATGATCTGTTTATGATCTGTTTGAGTAGAATTCCATTTTATTTATAACAACCCGTCTCAAAAAAAAGTTAATAAAATTGCAAATATTTATCAAAAACATTACATTTAAGATATGTCATTTAAAAAGCATATATACTATCTCTTTATACTGGCCTTAATGAGCTGTCGCCCTTCTTCTGAAGATCTACTGGAAGCAGCCCTATATCATATGGATCACAAAAACTACAAAAATGTAGTGGATATTACAGGTCAGATCTTAAGATATGACAGTCTGAATCCTCATGTCTTTAACCTTCGCGGTTTAGCTTTCCTTGAACTGCAAAATTTAGATGAAAGTATTAACTGCTATAATTACAGTATCTTCCTGGACTCATTTAACTACTTAACCTATCACCAGCGAGGCAAAGCATATTACCAGATTGGCAGTATTCCTAAATCTATTGACGATATGAACCAGGCCTTGTCTTTAATGAAGGAAGATGCTGAACTATATTTTCAGAGAGGCACCATACTTCTCAATATACAGGAATATAAAAAGGCAATTAAAGACTTCAGGAAGGCACTAGAATTTGATCCTGACAATCCAAACATCCATTTCAACCTGGCAGAAGCAAAGTTTAAATTAGAAGATTATTCCGGAGCTGAAAGAAATTACCGAAAGGCTATTTCGCTTGACAAAAACCTCATCAAAGCCTACCATGGACTGGGTCTATGCCTGATCCAACAAAACAAAAAAGAATCCGGATGCATAGTGCTTCTAAAAGCCAAAGGTGCCGGCAATAAGAATGCTATTAAAACATACTACAAACACTGTGATAATTGACCCACCTAAAACGCCCCACCTAAGGAAAGTGATCCGAATAAAATTTTATTAAGCAGGGTTCATAAGTTTTAGTTAATTTTGTCAAAACAAAAATTCCAATGCAAAACGGAGAAGCTAAAACTAAGATTGAAGAACTTACCGGGAAGATCAATTACTATAATTATCAGTATTATCAAAAACATACTTCCGAAATTTCTGATTATGAATTTGATATGTTTCTTTCCGAGCTGATAGCATTAGAGCAGCAATTTCCAGAATTAAAAAAAGAAGACTCTCCAACACAACGAGTGGGTGGAACCGTTTCCAAAGAATTCCCCACTGTATACCACACCTACCCGATGTTGTCCTTGGGAAATACATATTCTGAGGATGAGGTACAGGACTTTGCCAACAGAATAGCTAAACTCCTGCCCGATCAAACGGAGTATATAAGTGAAATAAAGTATGATGGGGTAGCTTTAAGTGTGACCTATGAAAATGGCATACTTAAACGTGCGGTTACCAGAGGCGATGGAGTTAGAGGAGATGATATAACGGCCAATGCCAAAACCATTAAATCATTACCTTTAAGAATTTTTGCCGACAACCTCCCTCCTGTTTTCGAAGTGCGCGGGGAAGTATTCTTAACTCTGGAAAACTTTAACAGAATCAATAAAGAAAGAGAAGATATTGGCGAACCGCCATTGGCTAACCCCCGAAATGCAGCCTCCGGCACCTTAAAAATGCAGGATTCTTCTGTAGTAGCAAAGAGAAACCTTGATTGCTACATCTATTCCCTGCTTGGTGAAAACCTTCCGGTAAATACCCATTCAGAAGCATTGGACTTACTTAAAACCTGGGGTTTTAATGTACCTGATACATGGAAAAAGTGTAAAAATACGGAGGAGGTAATGCAATACATAGACTCCTGGAAGGATAAACGTTTTGAACTTCCTATCGGAACCGATGGTATTGTCATCAAAGTGAACTCTTACCATCAACAGCGAAACCTTGGAAGTACGGCAAAATGTCCTCGGTGGGCTATTGCTTACAAATACCAGGCAGAAAGCGCCACCACTATATTGAAATCAATTGAATACCAGGTAGGACGTACCGGAGCAATAACCCCTGTAGCAAACCTGAAGCCGGTTTCACTGGCAGGAACCACCGTTAAAAGAGCATCTCTCCACAATGCCAATGAGATTAGCCGTCTTGACCTTAGAATCGGAGATTCGGTATTTGTTGAAAAAGGAGGAGAAATAATCCCCAAAGTCACAGGAGTAGATGTCAGTAAAAGATCCTTGCAATTCCAGCCCGTTGAGTTTATCAAAAACTGCCCGGAATGCAATTCTCAATTAATACGAAAAGAGGGAGAAGCTGTACATTATTGCCCTAATGAGAAAAGCTGTCCTCCACAGATCAAAGGGAGGCTTGAGCACTTTATTCAACGCAAAGCGATGAACATTGAAAGCCTCGGACCTGAAACTATTGACGCTTTATATAAAAAAGGGCTGGTCAAAGACCCATCAGATTTTTACAATCTCAAATTTGAGGATTTAACGGAAATAGAAAGATTTGGCGAAAAATCCATAAACAACCTATTATCAGGCATCGAAAAATCTAAAGAAGCGCCTTTTAAAAATGTTTTGTTTGCTATAGGAATTCGCTTTGTTGGAAGTACGGTTGCCGAAAAACTGGCAAAGCATTTTCAAACTATAGATGCTATAGCGCAGGCAGACTTTGAAGAATTAAAAGCCGCACCGGAAATTGGGGATAAAATTGCACAAAGTATTATTGATTATTTTAATGATCCCGAAAAATTAGACTTTTTGGCTAAACTAAAACAGGCTGGATTGAATTTCACTTATGAGTCTAAACTGCAGACAATGGAAAGTAACCAGTTTGAAGGAAAAAGCTTTGTAGTTTCAGGGGTATTTAGTCAGTTTAGCAGGGATGAAATAAAAGAAAAAATCGAACTAAATGGTGGAAAAGTACTTTCTTCAGTATCTGCAAAACTAAATTATCTGGTTGCAGGAGAAAACATGGGGCCGGCTAAACTGGACAAAGCTACTAAATTAGGTGTACAAATAATTTCTGAGGAGGAATTTGTACAATTATTGAAAAAATGATTAAAAAAATACTCTTAAAAATACGCAACAACATTCTGAGAAAAAAACAGGATATCAAACGGTATTCTGTTGCTTTTGAAGATGCTAAAACAATAGGTATCCTTGTTGATAATCCGAAAGGGGATTATGTGGAGCCAATAAATAAATTTGTAGAAGAACTCAGAAGTTACGGAAAGAATGTTACCGTGGTATGCAGGATTGAGAAAAGCTATTTAAGGAACTACTCCTTTAATTATTATGAGTTTAGCAAAAAAGATGTTGACTGGAAAGGAAAAATATCAAACGAAAGAGTAAATAATTTTACAAAAAAGGAATTTGACTATTTATATTGTATTAATAATTCACCATTTTTGCCTTTCGAAAATATCTTGCTGAGAAGCAAGGCGAAATTCAGATTTGGCATTGCACAAACTGTTAACGCGGATTGCTTAGAATTGATCATACAACCTAATGGTTATGACAATTTTAGAGACATCCTTGAAAGAATGATCGAATTTTCTAAAAAATTAACAAATTAAATGGGTATTAATATTACCGGCACCGGCGTTGCCCTGGTTACTCCTTTTAAAAAAGACTTTACCCTGGATTTAGATGCATTCAGAAAACTTCTGGATCATGTAAAATCCAATAAGGTGGACTATGTGGTAGTTAATGGAACCACTGCTGAATCAGCAACCACTACACTTGAAGAAAAAAATCAGCTTCTGGAAGTAACCAAAAACCATTTAAAAGGTACTTTACCCATAGTTTTTGGTATTGGTGGAAACAATACGGCAGAGGTACTTGACAGGATATCAAAAACAGACTTGAATGGTGTTACAGCTATCCTTTCCGTATGCCCATATTATAATAAGCCATCGCAAGAAGGAATTTATCAGCATTATAAACTCATTGCAGAAAAATCACCGGCTCCCGTCATTATTTATAATGTTCCGGGTAGAACTGGCGTAAACATAAAAGCTAAAACTACAGCCAGGCTGGCTTGCACACCAAACATCATAGCGATTAAAGAAGCCAGCGGCGATGTAGTTCAGGTATTGGATGTACTAAAAAGGGTTCCGGAAGACTTTATAGTAATATCCGGCGACGACTTATTAACGGTGCCTTTGATCTCTATTGGAGCCAAAGGTGTCATCTCTGTTCTTGCAAACGCTTATCCCGAAGAATTCTGCTCTATGGTAAAAAAGAGCCTTGCGGGTGATTTTGCCGGCGCCACTAAAACCTTGAAAAAATTCGTCGAATTGAATCCATTACTTTATGAAGAAAGCAACCCAGTGGGAATTAAACAAGTAATGGAACACCTGCAACTATGCCAGGCACACGTAAGGCTTCCTCTGGTTAAAGCCAGTGAAGAGCTTAAAATGAGACTTCAGGAAAAAATAAAGGACATTTAATTCGTCCACCTCCAACAACAAACAACATTATACCCAATAAAAAAGAGAGACTTTTTCAAGCCTCTCTTTTTTTCAAAAATCTAATGATTTAATTAGAAACAAACTACTCGTTGTTTTTCTTCTCCTGAACCTCAATTCTGATCTCTTGAGCCAGGTTTTTCAATTCTTGCATACCTTTTCTTACTCTGGTACCAGCTGCTGAATTGTTTTTGTCATAAAACTTTCCGAAGTCTGCCTCTAAAGACATAATAAGATTTTTGATTTGTTCAAATCTTTTCATTCTGTTAAAAAATTTAGGTTATTAATATTTTTCCAACGCTCTAATTTACATATATCTAAATCATTTGCAAAAAACTTAATCGAAAAATGCATTTTTTTTACAAAATCTTACAAACTTTTATCCAATTAAACAGATATATTGGAAAGATCACTGGCATACATACCATTTTTCAGTTTTACTGCAATTTCCTCAAAGGCTTTGATTGTGATTTCAACGTCTTCCAGGCTATGAACGGCAGTAGGTATGATTCTCAACATCATAATATCCTTAGGAACTACCGGATATACTACTATAGAACAGAAGATTCCATAATTCTCTCTAAGGTCAATGATCATTTGAGCTGCTTCGCTTTCACTTCCGCTCAACACAACAGGCGTAACAGGAGATTCAGTCCTGCCTATATTAAATCCTTTTTCTCTTAATCCCTTCTGAAGAGCATTTACAATCTTCCAAAGGTTATCTTTCAATTCAGGTTTCGTTTTTAGTAACTCAAGCCTTTTTCTTAAACCTACCACCATTGGCATTGGTAGTGTTTTTGCGAAAATCTGAGACCTGGTATTATAGCGAAGGTATTCAATTACCTGTTCTTTACTTGAGATAAAAGCACCTACACCTGCCATTGATTTGGCAAAGGTTGAAAAGTATAAATCGATTTCATCCTGAACACCCAGTTCCTCACCTGTACCGGCACCGGTTTTACCCATAGTACCAAAACCATGAGCATCGTCAACTAAAAGACGGAACTGGAATTGCTTTTTAAGTGCTATGATTTCCTTCAGCTTACCCATATCCCCTGCCATACCAAATACACCCTCGGTAATTACCATGATAGCACCTTTCGTTTCCTGAACAAGTTTTGTAGCTCTTTCAAGCTGCTTCTTCAGATTATCAATATCATTGTGAGCAAAAACAAATCTCTTTCCCTGATGTAATCTAACCCCATCCACAATAGATGCATGTGATTCTGCATCATATATCACTACGTCATGCCTGTTAAGCAAAGCATCAATAAGGGACATTATCCCCTGATATCCATAGTTAAGAAGCATCGTATCTTCCTTTCCAACAAACTCTGAAAGTTCAGCTTCAAGCTGCTCAATTAAATTAGAATTACCGGACATCATCCTTGCCCCCATAGGATAAGCAAGACCAAACTCCTTGCTTGCGTCAGCATCCGCTTTTCTAACATCCGGATGATTGGCAAGACCTAAATAATTATTAAGGCTCCAGGTCAGAACTTCTTTACCTCTGAATTTCATCCTGGGAGCTATTTCTCCTTCCAGCTTAGGAAATGTAAAATATCCGTGTGCAATTTGAGAATGCTTTCCCAAAGGTCCACGATCTGTCAGTAATTTGTCAAATAGATCCAATTTTTTTACAGTTTAATGTTCCACGACATTATGATTAGACAAAGGTACATATAATCATAACATCTTAAAACAGCTTATTTAAATTTAAAGATACTTATATAAAAAATTTTTTTTACCATTGTACTTAAGATTTTTTTTAAGCATGGCAAAAATAAAGAAAGTACTTGTAGCTAACAGAGGTGAAATAGCTTGTCGAATAATCAGATCTCTGAAAGAAATGGGGGTTCGTACTGTTGCTGTATACAGCGAAGCTGACCGGGAAGCAATTCATGTGCGTCTGGCCGATGAAGCCTGTTTACTGGGTCCAGCCCCCTCCTCTCAATCCTATCTTGTGGCTGACAAAATTATAGAAGCAGCTTTAAACTTAAATGTTGACGCCATTCATCCCGGATACGGCTTCCTTTCGGAAAATGCGGAATTTTCGGAAAAGGTTAAAGCCTCGGGAATTATTTTCATAGGCCCTTCGGGTAATTCAATACGGGTGATGGGAAATAAACTTGCCGCAAAAGATGCAGCATCAAAATACAATATACCCATGGTTCCGGGAGGTGATGCCGCAATCACAGATGTCAATGAAGCAAAGAAAATTGCCTCACAGGCAGGCTACCCAATCTTAATTAAAGCCGCAGCCGGTGGCGGAGGTAAAGGAATGAGAATTGTGGATGCGGAGGAAGACCTGGAGGAACAAATGAACCGGGCAGTCAGTGAAGCTCAATCATCCTTTGGGGATGGATCCGTATTTATTGAAAAATATATTGCCTCGCCAAGACATATTGAAATACAGGTATTAGGAGACACCCATGGCAATATTGTCCATCTTTTTGAAAGAGAATGCAGCATTCAGCGCAGGTACCAGAAAGTCGTGGAAGAAGCCCCCTCCTCTGTCCTGACACCTCAGGTAAGAGAGGCCATGGGAAAAGCAGCCGTAGATGTGGCCAGGGCGTGTAATTATTACGGCGCAGGAACGGTAGAATTTATAATGGATGAAAACCTCAATTATTATTTCCTGGAAATGAATACCCGGCTACAGGTAGAACATCCGGTTACGGAGATGATCACCGGAGTGGATCTGGTAAAGGAACAAATCCGTATTGCGGAAGGGGAAGTATTACCATTTAAACAGGAAGACCTAAAAATTAATGGCCATGCGATGGAGTTAAGGGTATATGCAGAAGACCCACAAAACGACTTTCTCCCGGATACGGGGACACTCCGCTCCTATTCTACACCCAAAGGCCCCGGGGTAAGGGTTGATGACTGTTTTGAAGAAGGAATGTCTGTATCTGTTTTCTATGATCCGATGATTGCAAAACTGGTCACACATGCAGAAACACGCGAAGGTGCTATTGAAAGAATGATTCGGGCAATTGAGGAGTATAATATTACCGGGATTCAAACAACGCTGGCCTTTGGGAAATTTGTCATGAACCACCAGGCATTCCGCTCCGGAAAATTTGATACCCACTTTGTAAAAAATCATTTTAAACCGGAATACCTTGCTGAAACTCCTGCCAACGAGGATATGGATTTTATAGCAGCAGCACTGGCGGCGGAAATCTTTTCAAAAGCAAACACTTCGGAGCCCAATAAGGCTAGCGGGAACTCCAAAGAAAGTAAATGGAAGAAAAACAGGAAATGAGTTAATAAATAATAGTACTATTGGTGGCTTAAGGATGGGATGCACGCCCTCTGATATGATGGCAATGCATACCATTAAACTATCCAAGAAAAATAGCGATTGCCAGGAACAAGTATGGAAGCGTTTGGGTAAATATAAATATAAATACAATTTTTAAAGCCCTATAAAAAGCTTAATTTTGCGACATGAAAAGATCGATTCTTATACAATCAATTTTAGTATTTTTCTTCTTTGCCATGCAACAAGCTTTCGCTCAGAATACGCATAGCTATGGAATTAAAGGAGGCACGACATTTACTACACTATCAAACCACGGAAGTTGGAATATAAAGCCTGGACTTCAAGCAGGCGCTTTTGCCAAACTTGCCGGGGGGGAACAATTATTTTTTAAAGCAGAGTTTTTGGCTACTCAAAAAGGTGCCTGGAATTGGAATAGAAGCCAACCTGATAATTTTAGTCTCTACTATTTTGATCTGCCAATTATGTTTGGAATTGAAATTAATAGAAACTTATCGATAAATTTAGGAATTCAGCCAAGTGTTCTGCTAGCAGGAACCTATAAATTTCCAACAACTACAGGGAATGAAACACGCTCTATAGGAAGCGATATAGCACGATTTGATTATTCCTTACTAATTGGAGCGGAATATTTTATTAAAGAAGACATGTTTTTAGGATTAAGATATAGTCATGCCTTTGTTCCTCTTCAAAATCTTATAGGAGAGTTTACCATCCAGAATCAAAATCAGTTGTTGTCCAACAGGGTTGTTCAGTTTTATTTAGGTTATGTAATTAAATAGTATAACAATCAACCTACCAGGAATTATAAACTTCGCTGTTCATCTCTATTGATTAGCAGTAGTTTTATTTGCGAGCTCATCATTCTTCCATAAGCCCTTTAGTAAAACTTTGTTATCCTTATCGTAAAGAGTTCCTTCGCCATCCCTGACATCAGCTTTCCACTGGCCTTCGTATCTATTGCCATTTGGCCAAAAATAGGTTCCTTTTCCTTCTCTTCGATCGTTTACAAATTCGCCTTCATATATTTCCCCTTCCCTCCATTTATATGTTCCTGTGCCATGTTTTTTATTATCTTTCCATTCTCCATCGTATACACTACCTGTAGAATGGCTTCCTACCCCCTGGCCGTTGGCTTTTCCTCTGTAATATTCCCCAAAATACGAAATTTTAGTGCCATTAGAATTGTAAAACGTAAGTCGCCCTAATTTAGGCGTAGGCGCATTAGATAACTCTTTTTCTTTTTCTATAATCTTATTTTCCAGGGCCTGCAACTTTTTATTGTAAGTTGTTTTAAGAGAATCATTCGTTCGCTCGTATTGCAATCGAAGAGATGCCAACTGTAGCCCATACATATTTTGGCCTTCCTTAGCCTTAATTTCTGCATTTTTTACCTTCGAATTAAGCGAATTACGAAACCCGTTCATATTATCCATAATGCGACGTCTATCCGCTAAGAAGCTACTTTCATGTTCTCCCTGAGGCATTTTTTTGTAAGCTTGCATGGCTGAATCATAATATCCATTAATAAATAGTTCATCAGCGATTGATTTTAAAACAACCGAATCCAATTTACTTTGCAAGTTTAGAATGTTTTCCTTATTGCTTAAATTACTTTCTTCAAGATTTTTATTGGTTTTATAATACTTATAGCAAAAACCTAAGGAAGTAAAAAAAGCTATCAACAATAATGAGGTAAAGAATTTAATAGATGTTTGTTTTGGAGTACTCATTAATTCAATTTTTATACAAATTTATTCAACTATGTTTTAATCCAACAGCCTAACCGCTGGAATTTTTTTCTCTACTTTCCTGAAATCAAGGTTTACATAAGCATTTATACGCATAACCCACCTCTGTCTGTATAACGTTGGATTGTTTAAACGCTGACCAGTTGTATACATCATACCGGCAGTATAGGTTACCCTTGGACTGCTAATGTATGCAATAGATGGATATATCCTTAAGTCTTCAATGTGACTGGCAACAACCCTTTTTCCTGTTTGTAAAATAATTTCAACATCAGGATTGAAGTAAATTGTTCCGGGCACCAGACGCGTATTATTCAACGGAATTTTCATAAAAAACTTATAACGCCAACGATTTCGAAAAATCCAATCATCATTAAGTCGATTTGATTTACTCCACCTGTGTTCAAGTCTGACTCGATGATAGATTTGAAATCGTGAAAAAGGCATCATAAACAAATATTCATGCCAAAACCTAGGTTCAGGCACTACCTGATTAAATTCAGGATTACCCGGATCCGGTGTAAAATCGAGCCTTAAAACACCTCCGTAAGAAACTGTAAAATTCTTTGTTACCAGGTAATCAAATGCATGTCTGTTATAGATTTGCGACATTCTTCCCACAAAGGGAGTCCCATCATGCCCCCCCCTTCTATAGTGCATTTCAGCCCGCCAAAACAATCTTTCTGAAAGTCGAAAGCTGTTATATGATCCTAACCACAAATTAGATCCCATAGCATCCATTGTTCTTTCTCTTTCCTGAGCTAATAATGTAGAAGGGGAGCAAAACACTGCAATGATAAAAAATAATACAAAAGGGTATTTCATAAAATCAATATAATTAGAACTTAAGATCAAAATTCAAAACTTCCGCTGCTTTAATAGCATCCTTGGTTCTCTTAAGCTTTTTCTCTTCCTTCCTTGTTTCTTGTGCCCGGATATTAATCATTTCTTCAAATAGTATAGTAAAGTTCTTGCTATACCCTTCAATATTATTACAATCCAGGTTTTTTAAATTTTCAAAAATCCCTGGTAATAAAACCTGTGTAAAGGCTCTATAAATTGGTCTTTTTACCTTCTCCTCCATATAGGATAGCGTATAAGGATTAAAAACCTTCCTGGTATAGGCATCTCGTACTCTATAGGTGTTTTCAGGAGCATTTTCCATATTTTCAAGGAGATCCTCCACTTTATTAAAACATTTTAAAGTAGGCGCTATATGATTCATTTTTTCTCCTATTGTTTGAAGACTGGAGTAGTCTTTTATCAACTTTGTTATGAAGCCATCCAATACTTCTTTGACATTAAACTCGGCTATTTTATCATGTTGCGGGGTTATCAAGGAATCGTTGAGTTTTTTTACCTCTTCATATTTTTTATAAAGCGCGGCTTGCATTTCTATCAGCCTTTTTTCGTCCTTGACTTCCTGTACATAAATATTAAGGCTGTCTTTAAGTTGATTAATTTCTGTTAAAATGTCTTTGGATAAAGACATAAATTGTTGAAGCGGCTCATCCTTAGAATCTATTTCTAAATTTGAGTATGTGTACGTCTTCCGAATGGTATCTTTATTGAAAACCTGCAGAAAATCAAAACTTTCATTTACATTTATAGTGTTTTGGACAAACTTATTTCTGTTTACATATGCAATATTGCCATTTTTATATTGCTCTATGATCATTTTATTAGGCGCTAAATACTGTTCATAAATAGCATTCAAAATTGACGTGTAAAATGCAACTTTTTCGATAGATATGCAGGCAAGGTTGATCTGTGGATCTTTTTTTATAGCCTTTAATATACTGTCTGCTTTATACGTGTTAATTTTTACATTATTTAATAAAGAAATCTCTGATTCCTGCAGTGGAAACTTTTCAATTTTCACCTTAATTTCAGGCGATAGCTTATTATTAGTGATGGGAACAAACCTGGAATCAACTTCATGAAATTTTTTCATCATCATAAAAAATAAATCCCTGACCTTCAATTGGCCTTTATATTTATTATAAAATTCACGATGGTTTATGAAAGCTTTCAGATCTATTATATTAAGATAATTTTCATTTAATGTTAATTCCTCCATGACCATTTCCTCGCCACCAGGTTGTCTTATTTCAATTGTAAGAACATCCCCTTTATCATACAAAATCTTCTTAACCAGTTTGTTTTGCAAAAAAATCCATTCCTTTATCAAAACTTTATTGCCATCTTTATCGGTAATATAAAAAGACCATTTATCCTCTGTAAATTGATCATCATCAATAAAACCTTCTAAATATTCACCATCATGAAACAGTTTAAACTCCCCAATTATATTGTCATCCTTAAAAGGCAATTCTGCTGAAAACAAGGTATCTTTTATAGAAGAATTGGTGATTTTCCACTCATAAATTGACCATAAAGAATTTTTTTTACCATTTTTAAAGTCTCCCTTTGCAATAAACTCAGTCCCACTAATTTTAAAGGCATATGAATAATCTTTAAAAACACCCTTTGCTGCAGGGGTAAAGTAGCCTTTCCGTATAGCCCAATGACCTTCTGCTTTATTATTTACAAAACGCCCATTGATGGCAGAAAAGTGAAAGTCATGTTTGTCGGAATCTTCTTCTATTTGTTTTGTCAGAGCAAATGGTCCATGATATAAAGTATCACCATCTTCAACATAAAAGTTAAAATAAGCTTGATAAATATTGCCATGCACAGCTACAAGGCTATCGTAGACCTCTATATTCTGCCCATAGGAAAATTGAAAACTAAAAATTAAAAAAAGCAAATAATATATTTTATGTTTAAACATAATCTCTTTCTTTTTTCACGACAAAGTTACTTATTATACTAAGGGAATCAACAATATTTTACAAAATAATCCCTCGGAAGGATTACCAAGGAATTAAGTGTCTTTACATTTCTTTATCACTAAACACGTTTTTAGTAAGGGACCGCAATCAATATTTCTCTCAATATTTAGCCCCTCTATAAAAATTAACGACGAACCAACAAGAATAATTTGAGATTTTATCCAAAAATGTTCAATTTTGCATTCTAAATCTCGTTTGTTGTGTAGCTCATCTGCATAGCAAGGGAAAATACTTTATTAAATAATGAAGAGAATTAAATTCACCCTCTTACTTTTTCTGGTTGCCGCCTTATCCTATGCCCAAGATCAGGAACCTGATACGTTAAAATTCTCGGCACTAGAAAAATCAAAGTTATCATTCTTTCTGGATGACACCTATATTTTGGGTGGTATAGCCACTTCAAGTGTTTATTACAGCAACAATTTTAGAGAACTCGGCTATTCCCCCGGCTATGTTTTTGGTGTTGAACAATATTTACCTTTAGGCGGAAAATCATTTTTAAGTAGCGGATTAAATATATCTCAAAGAAATTTCTCCTACTCCAGGCATAACCCTACCCGATTCAATAATTTATACCTTGATATACCTGTTTCTACCGCATGGGAATTGCCTGTGCTACGAAATCTGGATCTGCGTTTGTTGATAGGAGCCTTAGTAGGTGTCAGGCTAAACTCTCAAGCATCAGGAAATTACGGACTACTTACTGCAAACCCTCAACTTTTCAATTACAATGTAGATGATTTTCACAGAATAGATTTTGGATGGACATTCGGACTTAGTGCAGAATATAGAAACGTCCTTTTTCGTTTAAGGTCTTATTCAGGATTTATTAAAATCGACAGGAAAGATCAGGGGATGCTTAACTCATTCAACTTCGAAATAGGGTATTTCTTGTTTAGAAGCCTAAACAGCAGAAAATTATGAGAATAATACTAGTATGTTGTATTGTTGTGCTGATTCTATCCACAAATAGTCAGGCACAACAGCACAAGGTGATTACGGCAGACACCTTAATTGGTGGTTTTATTGGAAAAGAAAAATATTACGTTCAGGCAGTTAATGATACCATTAAAGATGGAAACTATTCATTCTCTTCTTTACTTCTTAAAAATATTGAGAATGATGCAATTCGTCTGAGGGAGCTAAACATTAGCGGAAAATACCATTCCGACCAAAGCCAGGGAGCCTGGAAATATCAATTCTTCATGTATTCGCTTGATGAACTTTCCATAAAACGGGGCTATAATGTAGCCACATCCTACAATTTAACCGGTGTTGAAGATGAATATCTTATTAACTACAAGAACGGAAATTTTGATGGTAGAGCACAACTTAGCAGAAAAGAACTTAAAAATGGTCGCTACTTAAGTAATAACCAGATTGCTATAGCTAATTATACGAATGATACACTGATGGGTGGATTTTATTTCGAAAGTGAAGGCAAAACCATCAAAGGTAAAACAAACAATGAAGGTTTTTTCGACGGGATAATAGAATTAAAATATACCAAAAATGAACATGAAGTCCTTGAGATAAGAAATTATAACAATGGTTTTCTTGTAGAATTAGAAAAAAAAGATCTCCGGTCCGGCGAAACTTTTTTGAAAATTATTTATGAAGATGTAATTGCACAACTGCAAAAATTATCCTCCATTGGAGAAACCCTTAATTATAAAATATCTGAGGATGGGTTTGGTGTGAAATTTAATTTAGGTTATCCATTAAACAACAGAAAAGTCTCCGAGCAGGCTTATGGAAATGAATTACTGGAAAGTTCATTTCATACGTTTGATTCCATACATAACATTCGTTCAGGATCCAAACATCCAAAATCTATTACTAAGCTCACAAGACGTTTTCAGTATGTTTATCCGGATGATGTTGATTCTCTTACCCAAATACTTCTTGCCGACGTCAAAAACTTTAAGAATGAGGTTGATGTATTTATCAAAAAACCCAATGTTATTCTTAGGAAGAATAATTCCGATACCTTATACCGTGATTACAAAATAATTGAACACATTTATAGTAAAATAGAGATAATTGATCAGGTGTTGGATAAAATCACAAATGGGTATTTTGATTTTAGATATAGGAATATTTACTATAAAAATGGAATAGAAGGATTGAATATTGTAGATACCATCAGGTATACCTATAAAGAAAAAGAACATAAAATTCCATTTCTGTTTCAGGAAACGATAGATAGTCCTGAGGATTTAATAGAAAATCTCAATAGCTACACGCAGGAATTAAAGAAACTTACCTTATCGACCATGGGCTCGATGCAAAAGTCCCT